>JBAUTD010000598.1:0-4037 GCA_049582045.1 Burkholderiales bacterium | reverse complement strand
GCGCCCCCGCGTTCCGCGAAGACCGCGGCGGCGACGCGTCGCGCGCGCTTACCGACGACCGCGCGCCGGTCGAGTTCATGACGGACCGCGAACTGCTGGAAAGCCGATAGGCGCTCAGGCGGCGGTCGAATAGGCCGCCGGCGCGCTCGCGGGGGCCAGGTTCCTGCCCTTGGACTCGTTGCGCTGGACCTTGTCGATGCATCTGACCACCAGCCTGTTCAGCGCGTCCGGGTTGAAGGTGGTGATGTTGGACTTCTTGCAATGGTGCATCAGCGCCGAGAGGGCCGCGCCCAGCTCGGATGCGGCGAACGCCGCGGCCAGGCCGTCTTTCATGACGTCGACGAAATAGGGGTAGAACAGGTGCCCGGCGATGCGCGCGTCTCCGCGCCCGACCAGGTACTTTCCGCCGTGCGCGGGGTCGACCTGCGGGTCGTCGAACTCCTGCGCGACGCGCGTGGAGTCCTGCGCATCCAGGGGCAGGTGGATCAGGTACTGCCGGTTGCGGTACTGGTAGCAGGTGAGCGACCCGCCGTTCGAGAATCCCAGCGCGAAGGTCATGCCGGGCTTCATGTGCGGGTTGTGATTCTTGGTGAATCTCTCGGTGATGTTCAGCAGCACCTCGTCCGACATCTCGTCCGGGAAGATCTGCGTGCCGAACTTCTCGATCAGCTCGTCGTCGTTCAGGCAGACGATAACGTCGTTGTTGCCCACGCGCGGCTTGATCGTCTCGAAGCCGATGCCGGTGGGCACGATGACCTGCGGCCCCAGGTAGCTGTTCAGGTATCCCGGCGTGATGATCGGGATGTCGTCCGCCCGCCGGAACCGGGTCTTGATCTCGGCGTCGAGCGTGTCGATCGGCGGATGCGGCGAGACGAGCAGGTAGGTGCGGCCGTGCGCGTTGCCGTTGAAGCACTCGCGCGGACCCCAGATGTGCGTGTGCACCTGGACGACGTTCACGTCGTTGTAGACGTGGCTGTTGATCTCCTGCTGGGCGATCGACGACTGGTCGTCGGGCAATATGATCTTGAACTGGATGTCCACCTGCATCGCGGAATACAGCGCGACCAGGCCGAGGAAGACGTTCGTCGTGTTGCCGCCGGAATTGGGCGGCGAGACGTCTTCCCGCGCGATGAAATATTCCAGGTCGTCCTTCACGTCGAGCCGCAGGCGAAAACCGTCCTTGTCCTTGGTGACCGTCGCGAGCGGGATCTTGTTGTAGCGGAAGTTCGGGATGTCCGCGAACTTCTCGACGAAATAGTCGTTCACCGGCACGCCGATCGCGCGCATCTTGGGCATCAGCGTGCTCACGGACCCGGTCCTTCTGGTGTTTTCCATCGTACCGAGACAATCCGTGAAAACAGGGGAGTACGTGATAGAAAATTCAACTCGTGAGATTCGGGTTCTTGCTGGCGGTGCCGCGGGCGACAAGCCTGGCGTCTTCCGCCTCGAGCATCCGGCGGTCGAGCGGCAGCGGGGCGCCCAGCCACAGGGCGCGCGCGGTGTGGTCGAGCAGCTGCGATCCGGTGAGGGGATGAACGAGGATGTCGATGTCGCGGGGCCGCGCGAACATGAGCCAGGAGACGTAATCGGCGAACGCTTCGCGCGTGAACAGCACCTCGAAGCTTCCGCGCGGATGCGGCCCCGCCGGGGCCGCGTGGAACTCGCGCACCTCCACCTGGTCGGTCGCCTCGAAGGCGCGCCGGATGAGCTCCCTGAACGCGCGCGCCTGCTCGACGCGCTCCGGCGCGGCGTGATCGAAGTACGCGTGCGAATGAAACACCCGCACGGCAGGCTCGTTCATTGCCGCGCTGCTGCGGGACGCAGCCCGTAGCGGGCCATCACCTGGCCGAGCTTCGCGCGGTCGGGCGGGCCGCCGGCGTTCACCACGCTCGCCACCTCGCGAAAATACGCCGCGCCGATGTCGGGCGTGAGGATCACCAGCACGCGCGCGGGTTCGGCCGCCGGATTGCTGAAGTGGTGCACGGACCCGCGCGGAGTGGACATCCAGTCGCCCGGCTTCAGGTCGCGCGTTTGCTCGTCGACCGTGTAACTGAGCGTGCCCTCCAGCACGTAGACGCACTCCTCGTTGTCGCCGTGGCTGTGCGGCGGGGGGACGTGCGCGCCGGCCGGGACCTTCATTTCGAACACGCCCAGCCCGCCTTCTTGCGCGCCCTCGACGAGGTAGCGGATTTCCAGTTGCCCGACTTTAACGACCTGCTGGCTCATAACGATCTCCCTGGTTGGCTGCGGAACGCAGGGGCAATGTATTGGATTGCGCATTCGAGATAAATCGTGTTTACTGCAACATATTGTTGCAGAAATAGGCGTAATGAAAGATCGCCTGAACGGGATGCGCGTGTTCGCGCAGGTGGTGGAAGCGAAGAGCTTCTCCGCCGCGGCCGAGACGCTCGGCATGTCGAAATCGCTCGCGAGCCGGCACGTGAGCGCGCTCGAGCGCGCGCTTTCGGCGAAGCTGCTCAACCGGTCGACGCGCAAGCTGAGCCTGACCGAAGCGGGCGCGGTGTTCTACGAGCACTGCGCCCGGATCGTGCAGGAGGCGGAGTTGGCGGCGGAGCGTCTGAGCCGGACACAGTCCGAGCCGGCCGGGCTGGTGAGGGTCACGGCCGCGCAGGCGTTCGCCGTCCGGCACGTGCTGCCGGCGCTGGCCGAGTTCCATCGCAAGTATCCGAAGATCCGGATCAAGCTCTCGTGCAGCAACCGCGCGCTCGACCTGGGCGACGAGGGATTCGACGTCGGCATCCGCGTGGCCTTCGACCCGGCCCCGGACCTGGTGGCGCGCAAGCTCGCGGCCAACCGGTCCGCGCTGTGCGCGTCGCCCGCCTACCTCGAGCGGCGCGGCACGCCGCGGCGGATCGAGGATCTCTCGAAGCACGACTGCGTGCTGTTTCCGCCGCTTGCGCCGAACGGGCGCTGGACCCTGCGGCGGGACGGGCTCAAGCACACGGTTCAGGTCGCAGGCGTTCTCGAGACCGACGATATGGAGGCCGTCCACGCCGGCGTGATCGCCGGGCTCGGAATCGGCATCCTGCCGCTCTACATGGCGGGCGACGCCTTGCGCGAGGGCCGGCTGGTGGCGCTGCTGCGCCAGTACCAGGTCGTGCCCGAGAGCGCCATCTACCTGGTCTATCTGCCGAATACCACGCTGCCGTCGCGCGTGCGCGCGCTGATCGACTTCCTCGTCGCGAGCGTTGACGGAGCATGGCGCACATCCTGAAGGGAACAGAGCCGTGAGCGGCGCGCCCGATCGCGGGACGAAGATCGGCACCCGGCTCGCGCTGCTGGTCATCGGCGTCGTGGTGCCGGTCGCCGTCGGCATCGCCTATCTGTCGTCGGCGTTCGTGGCAAACCAGCTGGAGCACGGGCGGGAGGGCCTGCAGCAACTCGTCGCCCAGTACGCGAACCGGCTCGAGCGCGACGTCCGCGATGCGCGCGGCGCCCTGGAACGCATCGCCGCCCTGCCCGAGGTGCAAGCGATGGACCCCGCCCGTTGCGACCTGGCGTTCAAGGCGCTTCCGTCGCTCGACCCGCTGATCGAGCAGCTCGCGCTGCGCAGCCTCGACGGCCGCCGGGTGTGCTCGTATCGGTCCGATTCGCCGGCGCGGCTGGCGCCCGACTCATCCCCCTGGTTCGCAGCCGCGCTGGCCGGCGACGGCTTCGTCGCGAGCAACGCCTGGTTGGGCCGCACCAGCAAGCGCTGGGTGACGGTTCTGCTGCAGCCGGTGCGCGACGCCGGGGGGAAGCGGGTGGGCTTCGTCGTGATGCCGATGAGCCTCGAGACGCTGCGCGCGCGCAATCTGGCCGACCTGCCGCATGGCCTGGCGGCGTCGGTGATCGGCGCCGATGGCCGCTTCCTGCTGCGCTCGATCGACCAGGACAAGTGGGTCGGCAAGTCCGCGGACAGCTCGAGCGAAAGCTGGCAGGAGCGGCGCCGCGTGCCCGGCGATCGCGAGTCGGTCGGCGTCGACGGCGTCCGGCGCCTGCGGGCCGCAGCGAAGGTCCCCGGCACGGACTGGGTG
>JBAUTD010000597.1:0-3562 GCA_049582045.1 Burkholderiales bacterium | reverse complement strand
GTGCCTCCCGGCTTCACGGCGAGCTCGAGCATGTCGCGGATCTCGCGCGCGGTGCGGGCCGAAATGACGCGCACGCCCTGCACCGGGGTCCCGGTGCGGACCAGCGTCAGCGGCACGAGCACCCCGTCGCGCGCGAATATCGTGTAGGCATGCGCCAGCTGCAGCAGGCTGACCGAGATGCCGTGGCCGTAGGCCATGGTCGCCTGCTCGATCGGGCGCCATGTCTGCCATGGCCGTACCTTGCCGCTCGCCTCGCCCGGAAAGCGAAGCTGCGGCGGCGCGCCGAACCCCACCCGCTCGAACATCTTCCACATCTGCTCGCGCGGCAGCTCGAGCGCGATCTTCGCGGCGCCGACGTTGGACGAAACCTGGATTACCTGCGCGACGCTAAGCACCGACTCGGGATGCGCGTCGTGAATCGTGTAGCGGCCGATGGTGAGCCTGCCCGGAGCGGTCTGGATCCGGGTCGTCGGCGCGACGCTATGGTGCTCGAGTGCCACCGCGATGGTAAACGGCTTGAGCGTCGAGCCCGGCTCGAAGCTGTCGGTGATCGCCCTGTTGCGCAGCTGCGCCCCGCTAAGGTGCGCGCGATTATTCGGGTTGTAGGACGGCACGTTGGCGAGCGCCAGGATTTCGCCCGTGCGCACGTCGATGGCCACGATCGCACCCGCCTTGGCGCCATGGGCCGCGACCGCGCTCTTCAGCGCGCCATACGCAAGGCTCTGAATCTTGCTGTCGATCGACAAGGTCAGATCGTGGCCGTCCTGCGCGGCGCGGATCGATTCGACGTCCTCGACGATGCGCCCGAGGCGATCCTTGATCACGCGCCGGCTGCCGGGCTGGCCGGCGAGGCTCGATTGATAGGCGAGCTCGACACCCTCTTGGCCCGCGTCGTCGACCCCGGTGAAGCCGACCAGGTGAGCGGTCACTTCGCCGCCCGGGTAGTAGCGTCTGTACTCGCGCTGTTGGTACACGCCGGGAATGTCGAGCGCCTCGACCTTGGCGGCGGTATCCGGAGCGATCTGGCGCTTCAGGTACACGAAATCGCGCGAGGTCTCGGCCAGCTTCTGGTCGAGCTCGCGCGCGTCGAGCCCGAGCAGGCCGGCGAGCCGCTTCTTCTGCGCGCGGCTCGCCTTGACGTCGTCCGGAATCACCCAGATCGACTTGACCGGCGTCGACACCGCGAGCGCCTCGCCGTTGCGATCGAGAATGCGCCCGCGGGTGGCCGGCACCTCCATCACGCGCGAGTAGCGCGCTTCGCCCTGCTCCTGCAGGAAGCCGGTCCGCATCGCCTGCAGGTAGACCGACCGTCCCGCAAGCACCACGAATGCGAATGCGAACGCGGCGAGCACGAAGCGCGCGCGCCACACCGGCAGGCGCACCAGCGCCGGGGCCGCCGCAAGGCTCACTGCTTCGCCTCCGCAGGGATCGTGACCACGATGACGCGGCGCGGATCGGGCACGTGCATGCCGAGCGTGCCGGCGGCGATCTTGCTCACGCGCGCGTGCAGGCCCCAGGTGCTCGCCTCGAGCTGCAGCTGGCCGTATACGACGTCGAGCTGGCGTGCTTGCTGCTGCTCCCGGTCTAGATCCGAGAACAGCTGGCGCGCCTTGTGCTGCGAGGTGACGAGCCCGAGCGCGCAGACGACGAGAACCAGGAGGAGGAGAAGGTTCAGCTTCGCCACGCGTCGGGCTCGATTCGGTCAAGGAGCGACGGGTCGAGAGGCGCGCCCGTGCGCTCGGCGACGCGCAGCGTTGCGCTGCGCGCGCGCGGATTCTCCGCGATTTCGGCGGCCGAGGCACGGATGGCACGGCCGACGATTCTCAACGGCATTTGTGGCATTTCTCTGGCGCGCAGGGGCAAATCCCGCGGCAGGTCGGCGCGCGAAGTCGCGCGCATGAAGCGCTTGACGATGCGGTCCTCGAGGGAGTGGAAGCTGATCACCGCCAGCCGCCCTCCCGGGGCGAGGTGCGCAAGCGCCGAAGGAAGCGTCAGCGACACTTCCTGAAGCTCCCGATTGACGAGAATCCGTAGAGCCTGAAAGGTGCGCGTCGACGGATCCTGGCCCGGCTCCCGTGTGCGGACCGCCGCACCCACGATATCGGCAAGTTGCTTGGTGCGGACGATGGGCTCGCGTTCGCGAGCAGCAACAAGCGCCTTTGCAATCTGTTTAGCAAACCGTTCTTCGCCATAGTCCCCTATCCCCTCCCTGATTTGCCGCTCGGTAGCGGCTGCAAGCCACTGCGCCGCGGTCTGCCCGCGACTGGTGTCCATGCGCATGTCGAGCGGACCGTCGGCGCGGAACGAGAATCCGCGCGCCGGATCCTCGAGTTGCGGCGACGACACGCCGAGGTCGAACAGCATTCCGTCCGCGAGCGCGGTACCTGCCGCTTCGAGCACGGCAGGCAGCTCGCTCATGCGCGCGTGCCAGATGCGAATGCGCGGATCGGCGATCGCGCCCGCCGCGGCGACCGCCTGAGGATCGCGATCGATCGCGATCAGCCGCCCACGTGGACCCAGCCGCTCGAGAATCGCGCGGCTGTGACCGCCGCGGCCGAAGGTGCCGTCGACGTAGGTCCCCTCCGGCCTTACAGCGAGTGCCTCGATGGCCTCGGAGAGGAGAACGGCGCGATGCGTGAGCGTCTGGGCGCCCATCGTTCGCTCCCGCCGTCACAGCGAGAAGTTCTCCATGCCGGGGGGCGGCGCGCCGGTGCCGGGCAGGGCGCTGGCGAGCTTGGCGCTCCACACACCGCTGTCCCAGAGTTCGAAATAGGCGCCCTGGCCGAGCATCATCGCCTCGCGTTCCAGCTTGGCGTGCAGGCGCAGCGCCGCCGGCAGCAGCACGCGGCCGGAGCCGTCGGGCACAACGTGCTCTTCCATGCCGAGCAGCAACCGCTTCCACCAGCTCGCCTGCGGGTTGAAGCTCGGGAAGGTCTCGACCTTGGCGCGCACCGGCTCCCAGGCGGACTCGGGGTAGATCAGCACGCAGCCGTCGGGATGCGCGGTCAGCACCAGCGCGCCGGCGTCCTCGAGCAGTGCCTCGCGATGGCGCGTCGGAATGGCCAGGCGGCCCTTCGCGTCCAGCGTGATGACAGTTGCCCCGTGAAATGTCCCACCCATGGCCCGTTTTTCCCCGGCGAGTTGCGAGCGAAGCGTTTCGCCCCGCGTTTCACCACTTTTTTCTACGTTTTCCCACTGTAGGGTAAAGAAATCCTGAGGTCAAGGGCGCGGCAGGGAATTTTTCTTGATGGGACAAAGACTTAGAGCGAAATTACAACACGAATTCTAGAACATAAATTACATTATTATTCATGTATTTATAAATCCGACTAGAAGTGACTTCTTAGGAGTAAGGCGTCGAGCCGGACGAGCCGGCGCCGCCGTGTTACCTTGCGCGGCGACATGCAACCGCCCCTCTCCGTCCTGCTGCGCTATCCGCCGCACGGGTCCACCCTCGGCGGACTGCTCGCCAGCCGCGCACGCGCCGACGCGGCGCGCACGTTGCTCTGGTTCGAGGGTCGGGAAACGAGCTACGCCGAGTTCGCCCGCCGCGTGCACGCGG
>JBAUTD010000596.1:0-4453 GCA_049582045.1 Burkholderiales bacterium | reverse complement strand
GCTCCCAGGTGATGCTGTGCGGCAACCCCGACATGCTGCGCGATGCGGCCGCCGCGCTCGGGGCGCGCGGCATGAGAAAGCACCGCCGCCGCTCGCCGGGCCAGATCACGGTCGAAAGCTTTTGGTGACATAGTTCACACGCGCAGCCGTTACGCCGCGCGAGCATGTTTAGGGTTACGATTCCGTCGGGGAGCCGCGAATCGCGGGAGGGACGGCTTGGAAACGAGATTCTCGAGATGAGCGATTCTGCGCCGCTGCGGGCCGCCGTGACCGAGGCGGTTGCGCCGGCCGCGAAGGAGCCGGCCCCGCGCGCCGAGGCGCCCGCCGCGGGCTATGGCAATCGCAACCGCTATACCGAGCTCGAGCACCAGGCGATCCTCGCCAACGCATCGATCGGCATCGCCTTCACGCGCGAGCGCAAGTTCTCGCTGTGCAATCCGAAGTTCGAAGAGATGCTCGGCTGGGGGCCGGGTGAGCTGATCGGCCAGCCGGGCGACGTCATCTACACCAGCCCCGAGAGCTACGCCGAGCTCGGACGGGTCGCGGTCCCCGTGCTGCGCGAGGGCAAGCAGCTCGACCTGGAATGGGAGTTCAGGCGCAAGGACGGCTCGACCCTGCTGTGCCGCGTGATCGCCAAGGCGATCAATCCGAGCCAGACCCAGGCCGGCACGATCTGGATCGCCGAGGACATCACCGAGCGCAAGCGTCACAGCGACGAGGTCAACCGCCTGCTGCGCGAACAGGAGGCGATCCTGGGCAGCGCGTCGATCGGCATCGTCTTCGTCAAGGACCGTCATATCGTGCGCTGCAACCGGCGCTACGAGGAGATGTACGGCTACGGCCCCGGCGAGATGGACGGCAAGCCGACCAGCGTCCTGTATGCCCAGGAAGACACTTACCGCACGGATGACGACGTCTACGGCGCGCTTGCGGCGGGCAAGACCTCCAGGCGCATCGGATTGCGCCGGCACAAGGACGGGAGCACCTTCTGGACGCGCGTCGACGGGCGTGCGGTCGATCCGCGCCACCCCGAGAAAGGCTCGGTATGGACGATCGAGGACATCACCGAGCAGCGGCGTGCGGAGGAAGAGCTCGCGCGCCTGCTCGCCGAGCAGCAGGCGCTGCTCGACAACGTCGTGGTCGGGATCGGCTTCGTGCGCGAGCGCATTATCCAGCGCTGCAACCAGCGCTTCGAAGAGTTGTTCGGCTACGCGCCCGGCGAAGGTCAGGGGCTTCCGGCGCGCGCGATCTACTTCACCGACGAGGAGTACGCCGCGCGCGGCGCGAGCTACGCCGAGTTGGACCAGGGACGTGCCCACCAGCGCGAGCAGTTCCTGCGCCGCGCCGACGGTTCTGGCTTCTGGTGCCGGCTCTCCGGCCGCGCGGTCGAGGCCGGAAACCCGGCCAAGGGATATGTCTGGCTGTTCGAGGACGTCACGCTCGAGCGCGAAACCGAGGAGCGGATGCGCCGCGCGCTCGCCGAGCAGCAGCTGATCCTCGACAACGCCACGGTGGGCATCTCGTTCGTCAAGAACCGCGTATACCAGCGCTGCAATCCAAGGTTCGAGGAGATGTTCGGCTACGCGCAAGGCGAGATGGTTGGCCAGAGCACGGCGATCGTCTTTCCCAGCACGCGGGAATACGACGAGGCGGGCGACACTCGCTACGAGGTGCTGGCGCGCGGCGAGCGCTCGACCGACGAGCGTCAGCTCAAGCGCCGCGACGGCGCGCTCATCTGGTGCAAGATCGTCGGGCGCGCGATCGACCCGGCCCGGCCGCACGAGGGCACGATCTGGATCTACGACGACATCAGCGCCGAGCATGCCGCGCGAGAGTCGCTCGAGCAGGCTGTTTCCCAGCGCACGGCGCAGTTGGCCGAGGCGAACCGGATGCTGGAGGCGGAGATCGCCGAGCGCAAGCAGGCCGAGCAGCGCGCGCAGCACCTGGCCGATCACGACGCCCTGACGGGACTGCCGAACCGGCGCCTGCTCGAGGACCGCCTGACCCAGGCGCTCGCGCTCAGCTACCGCAATCGCGAGCAGACCGCGGTCATGTTCGTCGACCTGGACCGCTTCAAGACCATCAACGACTCGCTCGGCCACGCGGTCGGCGACGTGCTGCTGAAGGACGTGGCAAAGCGCCTCGTGGCGCAGCTACGCGACGTCGACACGATCTGCCGCATCGGCGGCGACGAATTCGTCGTAGTGCTGCCGGAGATCAGGCGCGCCACCGATGCGGCGCACGTGGCGCAGAAAGTGATCGAGCAGCTTTCCCTGCCCACGGTGGTCGAGGGCCGCGAGCTGCACGTCACGCCCTCGATCGGGATCAGCGTGTTCCCGGAGGACGGGCGCGACGCCGAGACCCTGATCCGTAACGCCGACGCGGCCATGTACCACGCCAAGGAGATGGGGCGCGCGAACTACCAGTTCTTCACCGACCAGATGAACCTGTCGGCTTCGCGCAGGCTGGCGCTGGAGAACGATCTGCGCCGCGCGCTGCAAAAGGGCGAGCTGCGGGTGCACTACCAGCCGATCATCGAGCTGAAGGGCGGCTGCGTGGCCGGACACGAAGCGTTGGTGCGCTGGCAGCATCCGTCGCGCGGCCTGGTGCCGCCGGCGGAATTCATTCAGCTGGCCGAGGATACCGGCCTGATTCTGCAGATCGGCGAGTGGGTGTTGCGCGAGGCCTGCCGCTGGGCCACGTTCATCGGCATCGACCGCGGATTGCCGGTGTCGGTGAATCTCTCCGCGCGCCAGTTCGGCGATCCCACGCTGGTCACCACCGTGGCGCAGGCGCTCAAGGACAGCGGGCTGCCCGCGAGCCTGCTCGAGCTCGAGATCACCGAATCGACCGCGATGCAGCACACCGACGTCACGGCCGCCACCTTCGCCAAGCTCAAGCAACTCGGAGTGTCGATCGCGATCGACGACTTCGGCACGGGCTACTCGAGCCTGGCCTACCTCAAGCGATTTGCGGTCGACCGGCTCAAGATCGACCGCTCGTTCGTGGCCGATATCCCGGGCGACAAGGACCACAAAGCGATCGTCGCGGCGGTGGTGGCGCTCTCGCACGCGCTCGGGCTCAAGGTGGTGGCCGAGGGCGTCGAGACCGAGGCCCAGATGGAGTTCCTGCAGACCTGCCGCTGCGACTACCTGCAAGGCTTCCTCGCCGGGGCGCCGGTGGACGCGGACGCCGCGGCGAAAGAGTACGTCTGAGCAAGCCGCAGCTGCATTTCTCGCACGCCAACGGATTCCCCGCGCCGTGCTACGCGCAGATGCTCGACGCGCTCGGCGAGCGCTACCGCATCGGCTGGATCGAGGCGATCGGCATGGATCCGCGCTATCCCGTCACCGAGGGCTGGCCGCACCTGATCCAGCAGCTGATCGACACCGTCGAGCGCGAGTACGGCGGCGCGCCGGTGCTCGGCGTCGGGCACTCGCTCGGCGGCTACCTGACCTTCCTCGCCGCCGCCATGCGACCGGAGCTGTTTCGCGCCATCGTGCTGCTCGATGCGCCGTTGATCGGCGGTCTGCGCGGGCGCATGCTCGGCGCGACCAAGCGGCTGGGCATCGTCGACCGGGTGACGCCCGCGGGCGCGACGCGCGACCGGCGCAGCCACTGGGACAGCCGAGCGGAGGCGAAGCGCCATTTCCACGGCCGGCGCCTGTTCCGTCACTTCACCGACGCCTGCCTGGAGGACTACGTGCGCCACGGGCTCATCCGCGAGGGCGGGGCGCTCAAGCTGCGCATCGACCCGCAGGTCGAGTACCAGATCTACCGCACCATCCCGCACGACATGGCGCGCCCGCTGCGGGCACTGTGCGTGCCGGCCGGATTCGTCGGCGGCGAGCATTCGGACGTGGTGCGGCGCACCGGGCTCGCTGCGACGCGGCGCCGCTTTGCGCTGCGCAAGGTGTCCGGCGGGCACCTGTTTCCGTTCGAGCACCCGGCCGAGGCCGCGGCGGCAGTGATCGCGCTCGCCGACGACCTGTGCCGGTGAGGCTTCAGATCGTGCGCGCGCGCCGCTGCTTGAGCAGCTCCTCGATCGCCTTGATGTTGAGCGCTACCCCTGCGAGGTCGGGATCGACTTCGAGCGCGCGCCGGAACCACGCGAGCGCCTGCTCGTAGTCCTCCAGCGCCAGGTAGATCTGCCCCAGGCCGGAGAGCGCGCCGAAATGGCGCGGATTGCGCTTGAGCACCTGCTTGCAGTCGGCGATCGACTTGCGGTACTCGCCCGCCAGGTAGTAAGCGGTGGCGCGCTTGTTCCACGCTTCGGTAAAGGACGGCCTGCGGCGGATCGCCTCGGAGAAGGTCGCGATCGACTCCCCGAGCCGGCCGCCGTTCATCTCCTCGACGCCGCGCGTGAGCAGCGCATCGATCGCGCGGTCGCCCGAGCGGCTCCACAGCACCCAGAGCGCGCTTTCGGCGTAGCTGCGCACCAGCGCGCTCGAGT
>JBAUTD010000595.1:0-1802 GCA_049582045.1 Burkholderiales bacterium | reverse complement strand
GCCGGGAGAAGACGTTGCGCCTGCGCGGCGCGGATCGCGCGGCTCCAGTCGACGGCGCCGTAGTGGCCGCCGTGCGCGCCTTCGAATCGCACGATCGCGAGCACGGCCTGGGTGAGGAAGTCTCCGCCGCCCGGATAGTCCGCGACCGGCGGTGAAGCGCTCAGGTAGAGCCGCCCTCCTCTCGCCCCGACCGAGAGCGGCTGGTTCACGATGCGGACCGGGGTGCCGACTTTCAGGCGCCCAAACAGGTAGGCGGCGTCCTCCGGGTAGAGGTGCAGGCAGCCGTGGCTCACGCGCATGCCCACGCCCCACGGCCGGTTGGTGCCGTGGATGAAGATCTCCGGGAAGCCGGTCTGCATGGCAAGCATGCCCATCGGGTTGTCGGGCCCCGGCGGGAAGTACGCGGGGAATTCCGGCTCGCCCTGGCCGCGATGCTGCGCGAGGATGTCCTGCGGCACGATCCAGGACGGATCCTTGAACTTGGCGACGATGCGCGTGCGGCCAAGCGGCGTCGGCCATCCGGGTTGCGCGATGCCGATCGGGAAGGTGACCACGCGGCGCGCCTCGCCGCGCGCCGGCTCGGGGAAGTAGTACAGCCTGCGCCGCGGAACATTGACCACGACGCCGGCCCACGGCCTGGGCGGCAGGATGAACTGCGTCGGCACGACGATGCGCGCGCCGGCTCCCGGCACCCACACCGAGGTGCCAGGGTTCGCCGCGACGATTTCGTCGTAGCCGAGGTCGTAGTGGCGGGCGACGTCAAGCAGCGTGTTGCGCGCGTCGTCCAGCCGCACGACGCGGACTTCGCCGACCACCGTGGCGCCGTCGACGGGCAGCGGGAAGCTCGCGCCCGAAGCGGATGCGCTCGCAAGGCTCAACAGGGCGAGCGCCGCCCAGCGGGTCACCGCCTATTTGCTCATCGACTTCTTGAACATGCGGTCGATCTTCTGCTCGAGCTGCGCCACCTCGCTCGTCGCCTTGTCGGCGGCGCTCGAGGCCGAGTCGGCTTTCTGCGCGGCCTGGCTCGCCGTGCTCTGCGCCTGCTCGGCGGTGCGCGCCGCGCGCTCTGCGTCGCTCTGCGCCGTGTCCGCGGCCTGCTTGGCCTGCATGGACGTTTGATCGGCCTTGTTGGCTGCGGTTTGCGCGCTCGTCGCCTCGCCGGTGGTTGCACAGCCTCCGATCAGCCCGGCGCACAGCGCAATGGCGACCAGCGGAAATTTCCTGTCGAAAAAGACGGCGTTCATCGTTTCGCTCCGATCTCGAGTCGTTGTGGGAGGCGTTCAGTCTCTGCCTCCGACCGCGACGCGGTCCGGACGTTCCTCCCTTGCGCTCCCCGCAAGCAACGGCGCGCCTTGGCGTAAGGCAATGAACTCGCGCGGCCGGGCGCCGGTCCCAGCGAGGTCGCAACTACGCAAGGAAAGATCATGTACCGAAAGACGCTTCCGGCCGCGCTTGCTGCAGCCTTTGTGATTGGCACGGCGCCGCTTGCCTCGCACGCGAGTGAGTCCGCGCAGGAGAACGGGAACGATCACGCCCCCGACCTGCACCAAGTGCAGCGCGAATGGAGCAAGGCGTCCAGGACGCTGATGCGATACGGCGTCGCGCAGCGCCACGAGGCGCTCGCGCGCGGCAGAAAGCTGCTGGACGGGATGGACAGGCAGCTCGATGCGCTCGAGGCGCAGACGCAGAGGAACTGGAGCGAGCTCGGCCGGGCGGCGCGAGAGCAGCGTCGCGAGGCGCTGCTCCAGCTGCGCCGGCAACGCAACCGCGTCGCGGAATGGTACGGCGGGATGGAGCACGGC
>JBAUTD010000594.1:0-2296 GCA_049582045.1 Burkholderiales bacterium | reverse complement strand
TCATGGCGGTGGGCATGAAGGACCCGGTGCTGGGTCCGCCGGTGATGCAGGCGCTGCGCGGCGTGATCCGCGGCTGCCCCGAACCGTGGCTGCACCCCGAGGGCGGGCACTTCCTGCAGGAATGGGGCGACGAAGTCGCGCGCGCCGCGCTGGCTCACTGGGGCGGGGCATGAGCCTTTCGGTCTCGTTCGGCGATATCGAGGCCGCGCACGCGCGCCTGCACGGCGTGGCCCACCGCACCCCCGTGCTTACCTCGAGCAGCATCGACGCGCTGACCGGCGCAGCCGTGCGCTTCAAGTGCGAGAACCTGCAGCGCATGGGCGCGTTCAAGTTCCGCGGCGCGTACAACGCGCTCGCGCAGCTGACCGACGATCAGAAGCGCCGAGGCGTGATCACCTATTCGTCCGGCAACCACGCGCAAGCGGTGGCGCTCGCGGGCCGGCTGCTCGGGGTTGCGGCGACCATCGTCATGCCGGCCGACGCCCCGCGCGTCAAGCTCGAGGCGACGCGCGGCTACGGCGCCGAGGTTCTCACCTACGATGCAAAGACCGCCTCGCGGGAGGACATCGCGCGCAAGCTCGGCGCCGAGCGTGGATTGACCGTGGTGCCGCCGTTCGACGATCCGCAAGTCATCGCCGGCCAGGGCACCGCCGCGAAGGAGCTGATCGAGGACGCCGGCCCGTTCGACATGCTGCTGGTGCCCTGCGGCGGCGGCGGGCTGCTGTCGGGCTGCGCGATCGCCGCGCGGCGCATGAACCCGGATTGCCGCGTGATCGGCGTCGAGCCCGCCGCGGGCGACGACGCCACCCGCTCGTTCAGGTCGAAGACCCTGCAGTCGGTGCACAATCCCGACACCATTGCCGACGGCGCGCGAACCTCCTCGCTCGGAGAGCACACCTTCCCGCTCGTGCTGCACTACGTGGACGACATGATCACCGTCACGGACGAGGAACTGCTCGATTCCATGTTCTTCCTCTGGCAGCGAATGAAGCTAGTGGTCGAGCCGACCGGCGCGCTCGCGGCCTGCGCGCTGCTGCGCGGCAAGCTCGACGCCCCGGGTATGCGCGTCGGCGTGGTCCTTTCCGGCGGCAACGTGGATCTCGACTGGGCGGCGCGCCAGCGGCTGCGCTAAACTCGCCGCCTCATCGAGGAGCATCGATCACCATGACATTGCCAAGCAAGATGCGCGCGGTCGAGATTGCGAAGCCCGGCGGGCCCGAGGCGCTGGTGCCGACCGAGCGGGCGCTGCCGACCCCGAAGCCGAACGAGATCCTGGTCAAGGTCGCCGCCGCCGGGGTCAACCGCCCCGACGTGCTGCAGCGCCAAGGGCTGTACGCGGTGCCGCCGGACGCCTCGGACCTGCCGGGCCTCGAGATCGCGGGCGAAGTCGTCGCCTGCGGCGCGAAGGTCGCCCGCTGGAAGATCGGGGACAAGGTGTGCGCGCTTGCGCATGGCGGCGGCTACGCCGAGTACTGCGCGGTGCCCGAAGTGCAGGCGCTGCCGGTGCCCAAGGGCCTTTCGATGATCGAGGCGGCGTCGCTGCCCGAGACCTTCTTCACCGTATGGTCGAACGTGTACGACCGCGGCCGGCTGAAAGCCGGCGAGACGCTGCTCGTGCACGGAGGCTCTTCCGGCATCGGCGTCACCGCGATCCAGATCGCCCGGGCGATGGGCAACCGCGTGCTCGCCACCGCCGGCAGCGACGACAAGTGCGCCGCCTGCGTCAAGCTCGGCGCCGACAAGGCGATCAACTACCGCACCCAGGATTTCCTGGCCGAGGTGCAGGCCGCGACCGACGGCAAAGGCGTGAACGTGATCCTCGACATGGTGGGCGGCGATTACGTGCCGAAGGAGCTCAAGTGCCTGGCGGACGAAGGTCGGCTGGTATTCATCGCCTTCCTGCGCGGGCCCAAGACCGAGCTCGACATCAACGAAGTCATGCGGCGCCGGCTCACCCTGACCGGCTCGACGCTTCGCCCGCGCCCGGTCGAGTTCAAAGGCGCGGTCGCGGCGAGCCTGCGCGAGCACGTCTGGCCGCTGATCGAGAGCGGCAAGATCAAGCCGGTGATCTTCAAGACTTTCCCGCTCGCTCAGGCCTCCGAAGCGCACAAGCTGATGGAGTCCTCGCAGCACATCGGCAAGATCGTCCTCACCGTATAGCGGCCGCGCGCGGCCGTTCCTCGGTGGCCGCTTCGCCCCGCAGCCAGGCGACGAACTCGGTCACCTCGGGCCGCGCCGCGGCGCTCTCGGACACGATGGCGAAATAGGCGCGCGCGGACTCCGCGCTGCGCCGGAA
>JBAUTD010000593.1:0-4512 GCA_049582045.1 Burkholderiales bacterium | reverse complement strand
CCACACCCAGCGCGTCATCAGCGGATGGCGCACCGGGTCGCCGAAATGCAGCAGCTCGGCGCAGAAATCGTGCGCCGCGCCGCGCAGCTTGCGCCGCGCCGCGCGATCCTCGGGCATGGGCAGCGCGTCGCAGAACGCGCCGATCGTGGCCTGCCCGCCCAGCAGCTGCGCCACGCGCGCGGCGAAGGCCTCCGCGCCCAGCGCCTCGATCGCGGGATAGAGCTTGCGCCGCGCGGTGAACACGCTGCCGAGCAGTTCCTCGAGCTGCGCCAGGTCGAGCCGCGCCGGGTCCGCGAGCGCGGCGGCGAACAGGCGGTGCTTGGTCTCGAGCGCCTCGACGTAGGCTTGCAGGCCCGCGCCCGCGTCGGCGAGCGAAACGAACTCGGAGAAATGCACCGCGAAGCGCTGGGCGTCGAGCTGCTGCATCTCGCGCCCGGGGCTCAGGCGGCCTTGCGCGCGCGCGTCTCGAGGTCGCCGACCGCGCGCATCGCCATCGCCAGCCCGTGCGACACGCAGGTGTCGATGTCCTCCGGGCCGAGCGCCGAGCCGCCGACGTAGATCCCCGGCCGGGTGGAGGAAAACGAGCTGGTGTAGTGCTCGCCGCGATCGACGAAGCCGTGATGCTCGAGCCCGACGCCGAACGTCATGGCGATCTCGGGATTGTCCTCGTTCGGATCCATGCCGATGGCATGCACCACCAGGTCGAACGGGATCACGATCGGGCGCTTGACCAGCGTGTCCTCGCCCTTGACCAGCAGCTTCTTGCCGTCGGGGGCGATGGTGACCTCGGCGATGCGCGCCTTGACGAACTTGGTGCCGAACTCCTCCTGGGACTTCCAGTAGAACTTGTCCTCGTACAGGCCGAAGGTCCGGATGTCCATGTAGTAGATGTAGACGTCGGTCTCGGGCGAGAGCTCCTTGATCTCCATCGCCAGGTTGGTCGACACGGTGCAGCAGATCTTGGAGCACCATTCGCGCCCGATCTGGCGATCGCGCGAGCCCACGCACAGAAGGATCGCGACCCGCTCGGGCGTGCGCCCGTCCGACGGGCAGGCGATCTTGTGCGCGGCCACCATCTGCTCGACCTGGGTCGTGGTGACCACGTCCTCGAAGGTGCCGAAGCCCCACTCGGGCTTGTTGATCGAGTCGAAGTGGGTGAAGCCGGTGCCGAGCACCACCGCGCCGGCCTGCACTTTTTCGCCGTTCGACAGCGTCGCCGTGAAGTTGCCGTGCTCGCCTTCGAGACTGGCGACTTTCGTGTCCTTGAAAACCTTGATGAGTTTGTTTGCTTCCACCCGCTCGATCATGCGGCCGATCGCGTCCTTGGCCCACTCGCCCGAGGGCACCAGCTTGGCGTAGCCGGAGAGGATCGGCGCGCCGCCCAGGCGGTCGGCCTTTTCCACCAGCACGACCTTGCGGCCGATCGAGGCGATGCCGTGCGCGGCGGAAAGTCCCGTCGGCCCGGCGCCGACCACGAGGATAGTGTCGTTCATCTCACTAAGCGCTTAGCGCGAGTTCTGGGTTGTAGAGGTATTCGATCTTGCCGGCCTTGACTTCTTCCAGGTAGGCCTCGAACTTCTTCTTCGACTCGCCCCAGGAAAGGCCCATCTTCTCGACCACGTCCTCGCAGGGGCTCGCGTGCCACTGCAGCTGGACGATCTTGAACGGGTCCGCGCCGCAGGCGAGCGCCGCGAACTGGATGTCGGCCATGATCGGCATCGTGTACTGCTGCTCGTGCGCGCGCCCGATCCACTGGTTCTTGTCCATGGTCGTCACGCAGCCGGTGTCGATGCCGAGCATCACGTCCGCCTTGGCCTCCTCCTGCGCCACCTTGATCTTGCGCTCGATGGTGAACGAGCGGGTGAACTCGCGCTCGGAGATGATGTGGCGGAAGCCGAAGCCGCAGCAGTCGTACCAGGTCGAGTAGTCGATCACCTGCGCGCCCAGCGCCTCGGCCATCGAGGTCCCCACCGCGGCGCGGTTGCCGCCCAGCACCTCGGGGTCGTAGATCGCGTCCTCGTGCACCATCTTGGAGTAGTGGCAGGCCATGTGCACCGTGGTGCGCAGGTGCGAGACGTCGATCTTCTGCAGCTCGGAGGCGATGCGCTTGCGCATCACGTGCACCCACTCGGAGTAGTGCACGATCTCCTCCGGGATCACGATCTTGCCGTCGACCAGGCGCCCCAGCTTGCCCAGGATCTTCTTCACCCGCTCGCGCAGCGTGGCGTTCTCGATCAGGTACTTGCGCACTTCCTTGTAATTGCCGAACGAGGTGCCGCAGTGCACCAGCGGATAGAAATGCCCCGGCTGATGGCCCATGCGCTTGCCCGAGACGTAGGCCTGGTGGAAGTTGCGCAGGAACACCGCGGCGAGCGACTCGACGTTGCCGATGCCCGAGCCATGGTAGTTCCACGCCGTGCACGAGGTCTGGTCGGTCTCGTCGAGGTAGTCGCGGCCCGGCTGCATGCCGAGCTGGTTCATGGTCCACAAGAGCGAAGTCGGATAGCCCGGGATGTTGCCGCACTGCCCGCATGACTTGTGGTGCCAGAGCTGCAGGGTCGGGATCTTCTTGTCCCAGCCGAACAGCGTCTTCACCATCGCGGGCTTGTGCGCCTCCGAGATGCGGTGGACGATGATCTCGCCCTCCTTTTCCAGCTCCCACATGTGCTCGCGCACGTCGTCCATGCGCTCGCCCAGGTCCAGCTCGCGCCGGTCGACCCGCTTCTTGACCCACTCGGTGGCCTTCTCGGCCTCCGCAGCCGACAGGTTGGTGGGCTGAAAGAATTCTCCGTGCCCCGCGATTCCGCTCATTTGGCCTCCTCCTGCTCCTCGAGCATTTCGTCGTATTCCTCGCGCTTCTCGTCGATGAAGTCCTCGATCACGTCGAACAGGTTCTCGTCCATCGTCTCGAGCTGCTTCAGCACGCCGGTCATTTCCCAGATGGTGTACATCTCGACCGAGGTCTTGAGCGCCACTTCCCACGCGGTGTCGGTGGTCTGCAGCGTCTTCATCGGTATCGCCTTGCGCAAGGTCTTCAGGTCGCCCTCGACCTTCTGGATGTTCGGGCCCCAGTCGGGGAAGTGATCGGGCTGGATCATGTCCGGCGAGAGCTGGTTGCCGGTGGTGATCAGCTTGAGCATCACGCGCCCGAACGGGCGCAGCACGTCCTTCGCGGACTGGAAGCCGTGCTTGATTGCGACCTCGCGCATGATCGCCACCAGCCCGCCGGGGGAGTTCTTGAAGGGGCAGCGCGCGGCGCAGGTCATGCACTGCGCGCAGGCCCAGATCTTCTCCTGCATCGCGTCGTAAATCTGCTCCACGTTCTCGGTCCACAGCAGCTGCACGATCTCGCGCGGGCTGTAGTCGTAGAAGTGCGCCGAGGGGCAGGTCGCGGTGCAGATGCCGCAGTTCAGGCAGCCGTTGAGCTCGTGGTCGTAACGAAAATCGCTACGAATATCCTCGAACACCTCCTGCATCTCGGCGTAGGTCGCCACGTCCGCTCCTTACTTGCGCTTCATGAAGAAGGTGAATTCCTTGCCTTCCGCGGCGTGCGACAGCAGCTCGTTGCCGGTCTGCTTGGCGAAAGCCTGGAAGTCCTTCACCGCACCGGGATCGGTCGCGACGATCTTGAGCACCTGCCCCGACTGCAGCTCGGTCAGCGCCTTCTTGGCGCGCAGGATGGGCAGCGGGCAGTTGAGGCCGCGCGCGTCGAGTTCCTTGTCGAAGTTCATTTGCCGTTTCCTTCCTCTCAAGTAGGTGGTCCTGCGCTTATACCACCACGATCGAACCCTCCGTTGACCTGGGCTAAGACCCGCCTGCCAGAAGGGTGAATATTAGTATTCGTTAATATACCAGCAAGCGAAGTCTGCGCAAGCCGCGGCGCAACATCTAGGACACCGTCTGGTAGTAAAGATTTTGCGGATGGTTCGCCTGCGCGAAGAAAAACCAGCGCTCCGCCATCAAGCCGGCGAATTGGACAATAAATGCCGCGCCCGGCCATCCGGCCGCGAGCAGCGCCGCAGGCAGCACGAATGCCGCGAGCAGAAACCCCCACTTCACCGAGCGCAGCAGCGACGCGCTGCGGCCGTGGAAGAACTCGCGCGTGTTGAACGAGCCCGCGATCGCGCCCTGCGCCTTCTGCGCGATGCGCGGATGCTTGACCCCGATCGCGCTCTGGGCGCTCGAGCGGGCCTTGAGGCGCGCGTTGCGCACAAGCGATGCGCCGCGCGTCGCGAATCCAAGCAGGGTCCAACACAGGGCCCCCACTGCCAATGCCGCGGCAACCCCGGGAGCCATCCAGCTGGAGTACGCGGCGGCGAGCGTAAACCCCGAGGCGCAACCGAGCACCAGGTAGTTCGCCACCGTGAGCGGGCTGTGCCACTCCTGCAGGAAAGGCAGGCAGGCGTAAATCATCGCGGTGCATACGTACAGCGCGAGCGCGAGCACCGCGCCCGCGGCGGCGAGCGCGAGGGTCGGCCAGCCGAGCGCGTGCGCGACGCCCCAGGCGAACAC
>JBAUTD010000592.1:0-1998 GCA_049582045.1 Burkholderiales bacterium | reverse complement strand
GGCTGGCGCGCCGCGGTGCCCGCCGCGCGCCAGACGGTGGAGCTGTGAATCAGTTCTTGGGCCCGAGCAGCCGCTCGAGGGCGTCGGCGTCGAGGATGCGCACGTGCTTTTGCTGCACCTCGATCAGGCCGTCTTCCTGGAACTTGGAGAACAGCCGGCTCACGGTCTCGAGCTTCAGGCCGAGGTAGCTGCCGATCTCCTCGCGCGTCATGCGCAGGTGGAAGTCGGTGCGCGAGTAGCCGCGCTTGGTGAAGCGCTTGGACAGATTCAGCAGGAAGGCCGCGAGGCGCTCCTCGGCGCGCATCGAGCCGAGCAGCATCATCACGCCGTGGTCGCGCACGATCTCGCGCGAGAGCACCGCGTGCAGGTGGCGCTGCAGCGCGCGCACCTGCCAGGACAGCTCCTCGATCAGCGAGAAGGGCATCACGCACACTTCGCTGTCCTCGAGCGCGCTGGTGGTGCCGTTGTAGCGGCCCGAGCCGATGCCGTCCATGCCGAGCAGCTCGCCGCCCATCGAGAAGCCGGTGACCTGCTCGCGGCCCTCGTTGTCGATCACGCTGGTCTTGAAAAAGCCGCTGCGCACCGCGTACACGGCGTTGAAGTCGTCGCCGGCGTTGAACAGCGATTCGCCGCGCTTGAGGCGCCGGCGGGCGTAGACGATCTGCTCGACGCGCTGCAGGTCCTCATCGTTCAGGCCCTGCGGGAGGCACAGCTCGCGCAGATTGCAGTTCGAGCAGGTGGTCTCGAACTTGCGCGGTGCGAGCGAGGCGTCGGCGTGCAGCGGGATCACGTTGGCGTCGATGCTGTGCTGGATGGCGAGAGGCATGGCTGCTCCTATCAGTGCGCGTGGCCGGTGCGATCGAGGATCGCCTCGCGCACGCGCTCGAATTCGGTGGTCTTGTCGAACAGATTGCGCGCTCCCAGCCGCTCGGCGAGGCGCCGGTAGGGCTCGGAGGCGAAGTTGGTCAGCATGTAGACGTCGATCCCGGGCGCCGCGCCGCGCAGCGCGCGCAGCACGTCGAAGCCGCTGCCCTCGGCGAGCTTGAGATCGAGCACCACCAGGTCGGGATGCTCGGCGAGGATGCCTTCGATTGCTTCCGAGGCGCGGCTGGCGCGCCCGACCGTGCGGGCGCCCTCGACCGAGGCGAGCATCGCCTCCAGGCGCTCCAGGATCGCGGGCGAGTCCTCCACCAGGTAGATCCGCAGGGCGGAGGATTCGGCGGGGTTTCGAAGTGCGGCTTGCATGCTTCGCACTTTGCCCGCGCGGCCCGCGGCGGACTATCGGCGGAGGCTGATTTTGCCTGTAGGCGCTTTCTTACCCCGGCGTCAGATTCATTCCTCGAGCAGGCCGTTCTCGATCGCGTAGCGCACCAGCTCGGCGGTGCTGCCCAGGCCGAGCTTGTGCAGGATGCGCGCCTTGTGGGTGCTGACGGTCTTGACCGACAGGTTGAGCAGGTCGGCGATCTCGGTCGGCCCGTGCCCGCCGGCGAGCATGCGCAGTACCTCGAACTCGCGGTCCGACAGCGCGCCGTGCGGCGCGCCGCCGCCCTCGATCAGGCTCGCCGCCGCAGCCTCGCTGATGTGCACGCCGCCGGCGGCGACCTTGCGGATCGCATGCAGCAGCTGTTCGGCGGCGCTGTCCTTGGTCAGGTAGCCCGAGGCGCCGGCCTTCAACGCGCGCGCGGCGTACTGCTGCTCGCCGTGCATCGACAGCACCAGCAGGCGCAGGGCCGGCTTCTCGAGCTTCAGGCGCTTGATCAGGTCGATACCGGCCAGCCCCGGCATCGACATGTCGAGCAGCGCAAGGTCGTAGTCGTTCGCCTTCGCCAGCGCGAGCGCCTCGTCGCCGCTCGCGGCCTCGCCCGCGACCCGCACGTCGGCGGCCGAGGCGAGGATCTGCTTCAGCCCCTCGCGCACCAGCTTGTGGTCGTCCGCGAGCAGCAGGCGGATCATGCGCGCCGTCCGTCCGCGAGCTGCGCCCGCGCGAGCGGCACGCGC
>JBAUTD010000591.1:0-3397 GCA_049582045.1 Burkholderiales bacterium | reverse complement strand
TCGCGCGCCAGCCGCTCGAGCGGCGACAGGCCCCTGCCGACGGTGAACCAGATCAGCAGTCCGAGCAGCGGCAGCACCGCGACCAGCGGCCAGGCGGTGCGCAGCGCGACGGTGGCGGCGATGCGGTTGCGCACCGAGTAGGGCTGGGCCACCTGAATCACATGGTCCCGCACCTGCACCGAGTACACTCGCCAGCGGCCCTCACGCGAGGCGACGTCGGCGAAGCCAAGCTGGGCGCGGTCCGGAATGCCGGACCTGGGGTGCGACAGATACAGGCGCACGCCCTCCTGGTTCCAGATTTGAATCAGCACCTCGGGTCCCTGTCCCGGCTCGTCCTCGTGCGGGATCAGGCCGCTCGCGAGCGCGTGGTCACGGAACGACAGCGCCATCTGCCGCAGCTGATAGTCGGCCAGTTCGTTCGCCTCCTTGCGCGCGACCAGGTAGGTCGACACGGCGCCCGCGGCGACCGCGAGCGTGGCGCTGCCCAGCAGCCAGACGAGCAGCTGGCGCCGGATCGAAGGCGTCATCACGCCTTGGGCACCATGTAGCCCGCGCCGCGGATCGTGCGGATGAACTCCGCTCCGAGTTTTCGGCGCAGGCTGTGAATGAAGACCTCCACCGCGTTGGATTCGACCTCCTCGCCCCAGCCGTAGATGCGCTGCTCGAGCTGCGCGCGCGAGAGGATCGCGCCCGGGCGCGACACCAGAGCCTCGAGCACCGCGAATTCGCGCGCCGACAGCGCGAGCGGTTGGCCGCGGTAGGTCGCCTGGTGGGTGGCCGGATTGAGCGCGAGCTCCAGGTACTCCAGGACCGGCTCGGCGCGGCCTTCGCGCCTGCGCACCACCGCCCGCACGCGCGCCGCGAGCTCGTCCAGATCGAAGGGCTTGACCACGTAGTCGTCTGCGCCCGTGTCGAGCCCCTTGATGCGGTCTGGCACGGCGTCGCGCGCGGTGATCACCACCACCGGGGCGGCGTCGCGCTTTGTGCGCATGCCGCGCAGCACCTCCATGCCGTCTTTCCTGGGCAGTCCGAGGTCGAGCAACACGCAGTCGTAGCGCTCGGTCTCGAGCGCGAGCTCGGCGGAGCTGCCGTCCTGCACCCAGTCGACCGAGAAGCCGTCCAGGCGCAGGCCCTTCTGCACGCTCTCGCCGATCATGCGGTCGTCTTCTACGAGCAGCAGCCGCATTCATCTACCTCGGAGTTCGCGTGCAGAGTCTATTCTAGCGATCCCGCGGCTCCTGGATCAGGCTGCGATCCATTCGAACACCACTCGATGATGGCCCTGGCCAACCACGACGTGGCGCTCGATTTTCCTGCCACGATGCTCGGCCGTCACGGTGTAGTGCCCGTGCGGCAGCTTGAGCAGCATGAACGGTCCTTGCGAGGTCGCGTTGAGCAGCGCCTTGCCGTGCTCGCCGGTGACCGTCACGGGCACCGCGGCGGTGAATTCGGCCGGCGTACCCTTGCCTTCGGGCTTGACGACGAATTCCAGGGTAAGCGGATAGCGCGCCTCGGCGTGCTCGAAGGCCTTGGCCTGCGATTCGCCGATGCCGCCGGAGACCCAGGCGAGGTCTCCTTTCGTTTGCATCGGCGGCAGCGCGTCGGGGCTTTGCATCGCGGCGTGCGCGATGCCGGTACTGAGAAGGGTGGCGAGCAATGCGCCTGATGTCTTGGTCATGATGGTCTCCTTTCACAGGGGGTAGGGAAAGGGAAAGCAGGGCGGCGCCGGCAGGGGGGGGTGGGGGGGAAGCCGGCGCCGCCCGCTCTTCGTCGGTGGGGACTCAGCCGAGGTCCACCGGAACGAAGATCTTCGCGTCGTCGCGCTGGATCAGCAGCGCGACGTGCTTGCCTGCTTTGGCGATCAGCGCGCGCAGCTGCGGTACGCTTTTCACCGGATTGCCGTTCACGGCGAGGATCACGTCGCCCTGCTGGATCCCGGCCGCGGCGGCCGGTCCGCCGGCGTCCTCGACCAGCAGGCCGCCGTCGATCTGCGCCTGCTGGTCTTCGTCCTTGGTGAGCGGGCGCACCGCGAGACCGAGGCGGCCGTTGCTATCGCCCTTGCCCGCGGCGCTCGCGACCTTGGCGCCCTTGAACTCGCCCACCGTGACGGTGACCTCCTTGCGCTGGCCTTTGCGCCATATCTCGAACTTGGCCTTGTTGCCCGGCTTGATGGCCGCGACCATGGGCGGCAGCTCGTTGGAGCGCTCGATCTGCTGGCCGTTCATGCCGAGGATGACGTCGCCCGATTCCAGGCCGGCCTTGTCCGCGGGGCTGCCTTTCTCGACCGAAGAAACCAGCGCGCCTGCCGGCTTGTCGAGGCCGAAGGACTGCGCGAGGCCCTGACTCACGTCCTGGATCGTGACGCCGATGCGGCCGCGCTCCACCTTGCCGTGCGCGAGCAGCTGCTGCTCGATCTGCGAGGCGAGGTCGATCGGGATCGCGAACGACAGACCCTGGAAGCCGCCGGTCTGGGAGTAGATCTGGGAGTTGATGCCGATCACCTGGCCGCTCATGTTGAAGAGCGGTCCGCCGGAATTGCCGGGGTTGATCGGGGCATCGGTCTGAATGAAGGGCGTGTACGTGCCGTCCGGCAGCGCGCGCGAGGTCGCGCTGACGATGCCCGCGGTGACGGTGTTCTCGAAGCCATAGGGCGAGCCGATCGCCAGCACCCATTGACCGACCTGCACCTTCTTGGAGTCGCCCAGCTTGACCGTCGGCAGGTCCTTGGCGTCGATCTTGATCACCGCGATGTCGGTCTGCTTGTCGACCCCGATCACCTTGGCCTTGAACTCGCGCCGGTCGGAAAGCTTGACCATGACGTCGCTCGCGCCGTCGACCACGTGCGCGTTGGTCATGATAATGCCGTCCGAGCGCACGATGAATCCCGAGCCCAGGCCGTGCATCGGCTGTTGGTGCTGCGGGACCTTGAATTGGCGGAAGAACTGCGAGAACGGATCGTTGCCGCCGAAATCCGGAAACGGCGATTGTTCAGACGCCGTCTGCTTTTCGGTCACCGTGATGTTCACCACCGCCCCGCGATTGGCGTCGACGATCGAGGTGAAGTTCGGCAGCTGGACCATGGCCGGCGCAGAGGCCTGCGCGGTGGCCGGCGTGCTGGCGTGGGCCGGCGTCCAGGGCGACTCGATATGCATGGCGCCCCAGGCGCCGAGCGATACCAGCCCGGCTGCCGCGACGGCGACGACGATGCTCTTGGTCTTCATGACGATCTCTCCTTGTCCGCAATCTGCGCACTGGATGCGCTGTACGGACCGGATCGTCGCGCGGCGGGCTTAACCTAGTCTTAAGGTTCGGCGCCGATGGCCGCGGCGATCAGCTCCGCGCAGCGCTCGGGCGGTTGCGCGGCGTCGATCTCGATCGCGCGCGCGGGCGGCTCGAG
>JBAUTD010000590.1:0-2999 GCA_049582045.1 Burkholderiales bacterium | reverse complement strand
CGGCAATCGACGGCCTCGCCGGTCGGCTGGCGAAATCCGGCGCCAAGGTCGCGCGCGAAAGCGCCCTGCTGCCCGACCTCGCCGACTCGACGCGGCTCTACATGCGGCTGCTGTTTTCGGTCATGACCGCGGGCTTTGCGCCGGAGGCCTACGAGGCGATGAAAGCCGCGGCGGCAAAGCTCGACCCCAAGGACTCGAGCCTGCCGGCCGAGCGCCTGCGCGGCGGCGTGATGAGCCAGCGCGACTGGCTGATCTGCGACGGCAGGCGCGCGGGACTGCGCGCGCAGTGGCGCGCCCTGTTCCAGGAGCTCGACGCCGTGATCTGCCCGGTCATGCCCACCCCGGCCTATCCGCACGACCACTCGCCCGACCAGGAAAAGCGCCGCATCGAGATCGACGGCAAGCCGTACTGCTACGTCGACCAGCTCGTCTGGCCCGGCGTCGCGACCTGCCCCGGCCTGCCCGCGACCGCGATCCCGCTCGGCCTGTCGCCCGAAGGGCTGCCGGTCGGCGCGCAGATCGTCGGCCCCTGGCTCGAGGACCGCACCCCGCTCAAGCTCGCCGAGCTGATCGAGCAGGCCTGGGGCGGTTTCGTCCCGCCCGCCGGCCTCGCCTGAGCGCCGCGCCGGTTCACGCCGGCAGCGTGTAATTCTTCGCGCGGAACAGGCGCAGGCAGGCGGCGACGACCTGCGGATCGAACAGCGTGCCGCTGTGCTTCTCCACCTCGGCGAGCGCCAGGTCGATGCCGAGCGCGGGCCGGTAAGGACGGTGTGATCCCATCGCCTCGATGGTGTCCGCCACCGCCAGGATGCGCGCCGGCAGAATGATTTCTTCGCCCTTGAGCTTGTGCGGGTAGCCGCTGCCGTCGATCCGCTCGTGGTGCTGCAGGATCGTCTGCGCGACCGGCCACGAGAAGCGCACCGACTTCAGGATGTCGTAACCGAGCTGCGGATGCGCCTTGACGATCTCGAATTCGATCGCGGTCAGCCGCGCGGGCTTGCTCAGGATCTCCGCCGGGCAGGCGATCTTGCCGATGTCGTGCAGCGACCCCGAGATGCGCAGCCCCTTGACCTCGTGCTCCGGCAGGCCCAGTTCCCGGCCGATCGCTTCGGCGAGCTCGCCGACGCGCCGCTCGTGGCCCGAGGTGTAGGGATCGCGCAGCTCGACCATCGCCGATACCGCTTCGATGGTTCCCATCATCGCCTGCTCGAGCTGGTCCGTGTAGACCTTTGCCTGCTCCTCGGACTTCCTGCGCGCGGTGATGTCCTGCAGCAACCCGATCACCGCGCGCCGACCGTGGAACAGCGCACGCGTGCCGTGCACGCCGACGTCGAACCAGGACCCGTCCTTGCGCCGGCCGCGGAAGTCGTACTGGATGCTCTCGATTTCGCCCGCGATGCGTTTGCGCACGCTCTCCTCGACCCGCGCGCGGTCGGGCTCGGCGACCAGTTCGCGGAATTCCTTTCCGGCCAGCTCCTCGGGGCGGTAGCCGAACAGCTCGGCGAGGTGCGGATTGACGTAAACGAACCGCCCGTCCTGGATGATGTAGATGCCGGTGATGTTCTGCTCGACCAGCCCGCGGTACTTGGCCTCGCTCTCCGCCAGCGCGGCCTCCGCCTCGTGGCGGCGCGCCTCGTGGCTGAGCGTCTGGAGCGCGAACGACACGTCGTCGCCCAGCTCGATCAACAGCGCCTGCACGTCGGGCGTGTAGAAGTTCTTTTCCGCCGAGTACAGGTTGATCACGCCGACGGTTGCGGATCCCAGGCTCAGGGGAACGGCGCCCGCGGACGCGATCCCGAAGTCGAGGCAGAACTGGCGCCACGGCACGCTGGCCGAATCGCTGAACACGTCGTTGCTGAAGTGCGCCGCGCCGGATCGCATCGCGATCCCCGTCGGGCCCTGGCCCTGCGGCAATGCCGGGTCGACGCTCACCACCATGGCGGCGACCGGTCCCGCCATGGAGTCGGTCCAGGCCTCGGGCACGATGCGCCGCGTGGCGGGATCGACGAAGCCGATCCAGGCGCCGATCCATCCTCCGTGTCCGGCGATCACCTTGCACACGCTCCGGCACAGCACGGCGCGCGAGCTCGAGCGCACGATCGCCGCGTTGGTGCCGCTCAGGGTCGCGTAGAGGAGGTTGAGGCGCCGGATGCGCTCTTCGGCTTGCCTTTGCGCGGTGATGTCGCGGAAGTACCACACCCGCCCGTAGTAGCGGCCGTCGGCGCCGATGACCGGGGACGAAAAACGGTCGACGATGCGGCCGTCCTTGCACGGAATCTCGTCGCGCGCCCGCTCCTCCCGGTGCTCGTACAGGTAACGGATGCGCGCCCGAAACGCCTCGGGATCGGCGATCCTGTCGGTCACCCACTGCAGCAGCGGCGCGTCATCGCCCGAGCGCAGGATGTCGCGCGGCACCTTCCAGAGCTCGAGGAACTTCTGGTTGTAGGAAACGATGCGTGCGTTCTCGTCGACCAGCAGAATCCCGTCGAGCGAGGTGTCCTGCTGCGTCTTGAGCACGGTGGTCTGCAACCGCAGCTGTTCCTGCGCTCGCGTGCGCTCCGAGATGTCGCGCGCGTTGAGAATGATGCCCTCGATCGTCGGATCGTCGAGCGCGTTCCTGGCGATCGGCTCGAGCGCCACCCAGTGACCGTCCTTGTGCCGGAAGCGCTTCTCCGCGACGCGCACCGAATCCTTCGTGTCCAGGATCCGCTCGAGCTCGGCGAGAGCCTCCGCGTGCTCGTCGGGGTGGACGAACTCGAGATAGCCGCGCCCGACCAGCTCCCGCGGCGCGTAGCCGCCGATCTGCTCTATCGACGGGCTGACGTAGCGGATCGTTCCGTCGCGCGCAACGATCGCCACCAGGTCGCCTACGTTCTCGATCACGCGGCTGGCCCACTGCTGGTGCGTATGCGTCTGGCGGTCGACCAGGACCTTCGCCTGCAGCATGCGGTTGAACTCGCGCGCGACATCGCGCAACTCGGTCGGGCCCGCCGGGTCGA
>JBAUTD010000589.1:0-1850 GCA_049582045.1 Burkholderiales bacterium | reverse complement strand
GGGCCGGCGCAATCAGCGCGGTCGCCAACCCGCGCGCGGCGCGCGCGAAGCTCGCGCCGACCAGTCCGGCGCCGACCACGACAAGATCGAAGTCCACGCGCGCATTGTAGAAAATAACCTGTTGGTTTGCCGGAATATTCGGGACTGGATTTCCCGCCGCGGCGCCGGGCAAGCTTGACCGAAACCCGGCCGGGGGCGACAATTCGCGCCCTTTCCGGAGGCGAATTAGCTCAGCTGGTTAGAGCAGCGGAATCATAATCCGTGTGTCCGGGGTTCGAGTCCCTGATTCGCCACCACCCTTTGTGCCAGCCTGCGACCGCCCCTCCTCTAGAATAGGGCCTCGGAGGCCATGTCGATGAACCTTGCCAAGCTCACCCGGGCGCTCGCGCTCTGCCTGCTCGCCGCGCTGGCGCCTAGCGCGTGGGCGCAACTGCGCACGATTCCGGCCAAATCCCAGCCGGGCACGATCCGCCACCTGCAAGGCATGCTGGTCGAGATCAACGGCCAGCAGGTGATGCTTGCGCCCGGGGCGCAGATTCGCGACGCCTCCAATCGCATCGTTTTGCCTTCCGCCGTGCCGCCCGGCGCGCAGATCCGCTTCCAGCTCGACGCGCAAGGCGTGCCATACCGGATCTGGCTGCTGTCGCCCGCAGAAGCGGCGCAACCCGCCCCGAGCAACTGAAACCGGGGTCGCCGCAGACCAGCATGCCGGGCAAACTCTACATCCGCACCTTCGGCTGCCAGATGAACGAGTACGACTCGGACCGGATGGCCGACGTGCTGGCGCAGGGTGAGGGCTACGCGCCCACGGCCCGGCCCGAGGACGCCGACCTGATCGTGTTCAACACCTGCTCGGTGCGGGAGAAGGCGCAGGAGAAGGTCTTCGCCGATCTCGGCCGAGTCAAGCACCTCAAGCGCGACAACCCGCGCCTGATGATCGCGGTCGGCGGCTGCGTCGCGAGCCAGGAGGGTGCCGCGATCGTCGAGCGCGCGCCCTACGTCGACGTGGTATTCGGCCCGCAGACCCTGCACCGCCTGCCCGAGCTGCTCGAGCGCCGGCGCGCGAGCGGCCGCGCGCAGGTGGACGTGAGCTTTCCCGAGATCGAGAAATTCGACCACCTACCGCCCGCGCGGGTCGACGGCGCGGCGGCGTTCGTCTCGATCATGGAGGGCTGCAGCAAGTACTGCAGCTTCTGCGTCGTGCCGTACACGCGCGGCGACGAATTCTCGCGCCCGTTCGACGACGTCGTCGCAGAGGTCGCCGGCCTGGCCGAGCGCGGCGTCAAGGAAGTCACGCTGCTGGGACAGAACGTGAACGCCTGGCGCGGCGAGATCGAGGGCGAGCCGGCGGATTTCTCCGAGCTGCTGCGCTACCTGAACGAAATCGAGACGATCGAGCGCGTGCGCTATACCACCTCGCATCCGCGCGAGTTCACCCAGCGCCTGATCGACGCCCACGCCGAACTGCCACACCTCGCGGGCCACGTGCACCTTCCAGTTCAATCCGGCTCCGACCGGGTGCTCGCGGCGATGAAGCGCGGCTACACGGTGCTCGAGTACCGCTCGATCATAAGGCGCCTGCGCAAGGCGCGGCCGGACCTCAGCCTGACGTCCGACTTCATCGTCGGCTTCCCGGGCGAGACCGAATCGGACTTCCAGGCGACGCTCGAGCTCGCGCGCGAACTGGGTTTCGACGGCTCGTTCTCGTTCGTTTACAGCCCGCGCCCGGGCACGCCCGCCGCAGAGCTGGGGGACGCGACGCCGCAGGCCGAAAAGCTCGAGCGGCTGCAGCGGCTGCAGACCGTGCTCGACGCGCAGGCGCACGCAGTCAGCGAGCGCATGGTCGGCAG
>JBAUTD010000588.1:0-12812 GCA_049582045.1 Burkholderiales bacterium | reverse complement strand
GCGTTGCGCCGCGTGCCCTTGCCGCCCGCTTCCGGCAAACCCTGCGGCTCGAAGCGCAACGCCTGCTCGGGCACCCTGAGCACGCCATCGCGCCGCGCGGTGATGATCTTGGCGTTCGCGGTCATGCCCGGCAGCAAGAGCAGCTCGGGATTGTCCACGCCGATCACCGCGTCGTAGGTGACCACGTTCTGTACCGTGATCGGCGCCTTGCGCACCTGGGTCACGCGCCCCTCGAAGGTGATTTTCGGATAGGCCTCCACCGTGAAAGTCGCCGTGTCGTCGAGCTTGACCCGTCCGATGTCGGTCTCGCTCACGTTCGTGTCGACCTGCATCTTGGTCAGATCCTTCGCGATCAGGAACAAGGTCGGCGTCTGGAAGCTCGCCGCGACCGTCTGACCGACGTCGACGTTGCGCGAGACCACGATACCGTCCACCGGCGAGACGATGTCCGTGTAGTCCAAATTCACCTGCGCGCCCTCGAGCGCCGCCTGGCGCTGCGCGATGGTGGCCTCGTCGAGCTTGACCTGGGCGGCGGCCTGCTCGTAGGCGCTCTTGTCGGCGTCGACGGTGTCCTGCGACACGATCCCGCGTGCGACCAGTCCGCGGTCGCGCTCATAGTTGACTTTGGCGTAGGCGAGGCTCGCCTTGTCCTTTTCGAGCTGCGCCTTGGCGCTGGCGAGATTCGCTTTCGCCTGGTCGAGCGCAACCTGGTAATTGCGCGGATCGATCTTTGCGCAAAGCTGACCCGCCTTCACCCTGGTGTTGAAGTCGCAGTGCAGCGACTTGACCGGGCCCGAAACGTAGGAGCCCACCTGGACCGTCACCACCGGATTCACCGAGCCGGTCGTGACGACGGTGCGGATCACGTCGCCTCTCGCCACGGCGACCGTGACGTACTTCGGCGCCGGGGGCGTGTCGAGCGCGCGCCAAGCCAGGACCGAGCCGACCGCGGCCACGATCACCACCGACACGACCAGCCAGCGCATTTTCATCGAAACGATCCTAGAGGCAGCGACGCGTACCGCCTTGATTAGAGTCAACCACGGTCTGCGCGGTTCGCAGTTTAATCAATGTAAAGCTGCGCAAAGCTACGTAAAGCGCGAGACATCCGACTGCGGCGGGACTGCGTAGAATGGGCGAGGAGGCGCAATGCTACCGGCGGCGAACATCGGCAAGCTGGGATTCAGACGCTGGCACGAGCGGCAGCTGATCGAGGGCCATGTCTGGTTTGTCACCGGTCTGCTGTGCGCGGTCGCGGTGGCCGCGCTGCTCGAGGCGCTCGGCTTCGGCGATCCGCTGCCGCTGCGCCTGCTGACCCTGGCGGGAGCGTTCGCGGCGGGCTTGGTCGGCTGCTACGCCTTCAACGCCTACTTTCGGATCACCACCCGGGCGCAGCGCCTCGCGGACCGCTCGACCTGCAGGCAATGCGGCGCCTACGGCAGCTACACCCTGGTCGCGGCGTCGAGCGACTCGATGAGCGTGCGCTGCCGCAAGTGCGGCTCGGAGTGGACGATCGCCTAGTCGATCAGGTCGTAGGCGGGCAGGGTCAGGAACTCGACGTAGTTGTCGTCGCTGGTGATGCGCTCGAACAGCTGCGCGCCTTGCTCGTACTTGCCCGCCGCGTAGGCCTCGTCGCCCAGGTAGGCCTTGACCTTGGGCAGCTCCTCGGCGAGCAGCGTCCTGAACAGCTCCTGGGTCACCTTGCGCCCGTCGTCCAGCTTGCCCTTCTTGCTGCGGATCCACTGCCAGATCTGCGAGCGCGAAATCTCGGCGGTCGCCGCGTCTTCCATCAGGTTGAATACCGGCACGCAGCCGTTGCCGGCCAGCCAGGCACCCAGGTACTGGATGCCGACGTTGATATTGTTGCGCAGGCCGGCCTCGGTGATCGGCGCCTCGGGACGGAAATCGAGCAGATCCTTGGCCGCGACCGACACGTCTGGCCGTTGCTTGCCGTACTGGTTCGGCTGCGGCATGTGCGCGTCGAACACCTGCTTGGCGATCGGCACCAGGCCCGGGTGCGCGACCCAGGTGCCGTCGCAGCCGTCGGTGACCTCGCGCAGCTTGTCCTGGCGCACCTTCTCGAGCGCCGCCTCGTTCGCGGCCGGATCGTTCTTGATCGGGATCTGCGCCGCCATCCCGCCCATCGCGGGCGCCCCGCGCCGATGGCAGGTCTTTACCAGCAGCAGCGCGTAAGCGCGCATGAACGGCGCGGTCATCGTGACCTGAGAGCGGTCCGCGAGGCAGAAATCCGGGTTCGAGCGAAACTTCTTGATGCAGGAGAAGATGTAATCCCAGCGGCCGATATTCAGGCCCGCGGAATGATCCTTCAGCTCCCACAGGATCTCGTCCATCTCGAATGCCGCCAGCACGGTCTCGATCAGCACGGTGGCCTTGATCGAGCCGTGCTTTACGCCGAGCTCGTTCTGCGCCAAGACGAAGATGTCGTTCCAGAGGCGAGCCTCCAGGTGCGACTCCATTTTCGGCAGGTAGAAGTAGGGCCCGCTGCCGCGCGCGAGCAGCTCCTTGGCATTGTGGAAGAAGAAAAGCGCGAAATCGAAAATGCCGCCCGCGACCGGCTTGCCGTCGACGCGCACGTGCTTCTCGTCCAGGTGCCAGCCGCGCGGGCGCGGGATCACGACGGCCGTCTTTTCGTTCAGCCGGTAGCGCTTGCCGCCCTGCTCGAGCGTGATCGTGCGGCGCACCGCGTCGCGCAGGTTGAGCTGCCCGTCGATCATGTTGAACCAGGTCGGGCAATTGGCATCTTCGAAGTCGGCCATGAAGGTCGACGCGCCCGAATTCAGCGCATTGATGACCATCTTGCGATCGGTCGGGCCGGTGATCTCGACCCGGCGGTCGAGCATGTCGGCCGGCTGCGGCGCGATGGTCCATTCGGAGCCGCGTACCTTGGCCGTTTCGGGCAGGAAGTCGGGCAGCGTGCCCGCGTCGAACGTCTTTTGGCGCGCTGACCGGCGCGCAAGCAAATCCTGACGCCGCTGTTCAAACGCGCGATGCAGCTTGGCGACGAACGCAAGCGCCTCGTGGGTCAAAATCTGCGCGAATTCAGCGCTGATCGGCGCCGAAACCGAGACGCCCTGGGGAAGTGGATTAGAGGTCGACATGACCGCATTTTATGCAGCCGGATGCCGCGTCGCAACATGAAATCGTCGCGCGACAGGAGTACGCTCTTTCGATTGGTGGGTTGATATTTCACCATACGGAATAGACCGGAACGCGCGACAGGAGATTTCAATGGCGAACACGCATCGGATTCTGATTCTCGGCGCCTCGTACGGTTCGCTGCTGGCAACCAAGCTGCTGCTGGCCGGGCACACGGTCAAGCTGGTTTGCCTGCCCGCCGAGGCCGAGCTGATCAATCGCGAAGGCACCCGCGTGCGTCTGCCGGTGAAGGGCCGGCAGGGCCTGGTCGAGGTCGACTCGCGCAAGCTGCCGGGCAAGCTTTCGGCGGACGTGCCCGCGGCGATCCGGCCGGCGGAGCACGAGCTGGTGGCGCTCGCGATGCAGGAGCCGCAGTACGGCTCGCCCGGCGTGCGCGAGTTGATGCAGGCGATCGCAAAGGCGAAGCTGCCCTGCATGTCGATCATGAACATGCCGCCGCTGCCGTACCTTGCGCGGATTCCCGGCGTATCGGCCGAGTCGTGCCGGAGCTGCTACACCGATGCCGCGGTCTGGGACGGCTTCGACCCCCAGCTTGTCACGCTATGCAGCCCCGACCCGCAGGCGTTTCGTCCGCCCGAGGAGAAGGTCAACGTGCTGCAGGTCAGGCTGCCGACCAATTTCAAGTCGGCGCGCTTCGGCTCGGACGCGCACACGGCGATGCTGCGCCGGCTCGAGGCGGGGATCGAGGCGGCGCGCTTCGACACGGGCACCGAAAAGATCGAATTGCCGGTCAAGCTCAAGGTGCACGACTCGGTGTTCGTGCCGCTGGCCAAATGGGCGATGCTGATGGCGGGCAACTACCGCTGCATCACGAAGGACGGCATGCGCCCGATCAAGGAAGCCGTGCACGGCGACCTGCCCGCCGCGCGCGCGGTCTACGACTGGGTGGTGCGACTGTGCAAGTCGCTCGGGGCCGACGAGAAGGATCTGGTGCCCTTCGAGAAGTACGCCGCCGCCGCGCAGGGGCTCGCGAGCCCTTCGTCCGCGGCGCGCGCCCTGTATGGCGGCGCCCTCAACATCGAGCGCGTCGACTTGCTGGTGAAGACCGTCGCGGCGCAGAAGGGCATGCAGTCGGACGCGATCGACGAGATCGTCGCCCTGGTCGACGCGCAGCTCGCGCTCAACCGGCGCGCGAAGAAATAAGGCGCTCGCCCTACTTTTCCGCCTCGCCGGCGTCTTCGATGCCGAGCTCCTGGATCTTGCGCGTGATGGTGTTGCGGCCCATCCCGAGCAGATTGGCCGCCTCGATGCGCCGCCCGCCGCTGCGCGCGAGCGCCCTGACGATCAGCAGGCGCTCGAACTGCTTGCCGAGCGCCTCGAGGATCCCGCTCTCGCCGCGCGCCAGCCGCCGCTCCACCTCCTGCGCGAGCGCTTCTAGCCAGTCGGCCTTCGCGCCCGGCGCGGGCTGAGCGCGGAATTCCGCCGGCAGGTCGCCGAGCTCGATGGTCTGGCCGGGCGCCATGACGGTCAGCCAGTGGCACAGGTTCTCAAGCTGCCGCACGTTGCCCGGGAAATCGAGCCGCCCGAGATACTCGAGCACCGTCTCCGACAGGCGCTTGGGCTCAACCCCGAGCTGCTTCGCGCTGCGCGCAAGGAAGTGCCGCGCCAGCAAGGGAATGTCCTCGCGCCGCTCGCGTAGCGCCGGCATGCGCACGCGGATCACGTTTAGCCGGTGATAGAGATCCTCGCGGAATGCGCCCTCGCGCACCCGCGTCTCGAGGTCCTGGTGGGTGGCGGCGATGACGCGCACGTTCGCCTTGATCTGCTGGTGGCCGCCGACCCGGTAGAAAGTGCCGTCCGACAGCACGCGCAAGAGCCGCGTTTGCAGCTCCGCCGGCATGTCGCCGATCTCGTCCAGGAACAACGTGCCGCCTTCGGCCTGCTCGAATCTCCCTCGGCGCTGTTGCTGGGCGCCGGTGAAGGATCCCCGCTCGTGGCCGAACAGCTCGGATTCGAGCAGGTCCTTGGGCATTGCCGCCGTGTTGATCGCCACGAACGGCTTCGCGGCGCGGGTGCTGTGCCTGTGCAAGGCGCGCGCGACGAGTTCCTTTCCGCTTCCCGACTCGCCGGTGATCAGCACCGTGGCGCTCGACTGCGCGAGGCGCCCGATGGCCCTGAACACCTCCTGCATCGCCGGCGCCTGGCCGAGGATCTCCGGCAGCGACGCATCGGGCTCGAGGGCGGCGCTCTCGCGCTGGCTCTCCTCGAGCGCGCGCCGGATCAGCTCCACGGCCTGGTCGACGTCGAACGGCTTTGGCAGGTACTCGTAGGCGCCGCCCTGGAACGCGGCGACCGCGGACTCGAGATCTGAATAGGCGGTCATCACGATGACCGGGACCTCGGGATGGCGCTGCTTGACGTTCTGCAGCAGCTCCAGGCCCGAGGGCCCCGGCATCCGGATGTCCGAAACCAGAACCTGCGGCGCGCCCTCGCGCAAGGCATCGAGCGCCTCCTGCGCGGAGGCGAACGAGGCGTGCGCGATGCCTTCGCGCGTCAGCGCCTTCTCGAACACCCAACGGATGGAGCGATCGTCGTCGACGATCCATACTGGTTTCATTTGTCCGAAGGTCCTCGCAAGGATCAGGCCAGAGGCAGCAGGATCGTGAACACAGTCCGGCCGGGCCGGCTGTCGCACTCGATCACGCCCCGGTGGTACTGGACGTAGGTTTGCGCGAGCGACAGGCCCAGCCCGCTGCCGCCGTCGCGCCCCGACACCAGGGGGCTGAAGATCCGGTCCCGAATGTCCTCCGCCACGCCGGGACCCTCGTCGATGATCTGCAGTTCCAGTGCCAGACGATAACGGTTGCGCACCAGCGTGACTTGACGTATCGCGCGCGTCCGGAACGTGATCGTCCCTCCTCTTTCGGAGGGGGAGCCCCTGGAAGTCAGCGCTTGCGCGGCGTTGCGCGCGATGTTGAGGACCGCCTGGATGAGCTGCTCCTTGTCGCCCATGACGTCCGGCACACTGGGATCGTAGTCGCGCACAATCGTGACCCCCGAGGTGAATTCGGCCAGGATCAGGCTGCGTACCCTCTCGAGCACCTCGTGAATGTTGACCGGGGCGATGCGTGGTGCGCGATGCGGCGTGAGCAGCCGGTCCATCAACGCCTGCAGGCGGTCGGCCTCCTTGATGATCACCTGGGTATATTCCTTGAGATCGGGCTTGTCGAGCTCGCGCTCGAGCAATTGCGCGGACCCGCGCAGCCCGCCAAGCGGGTTCTTGATCTCGTGCGCCAGGTTGCGGATCAGCTCGCGGTTGGACTGCTGCTCGGACACCATGCGCTCCTCGCGCGCCATCCGAAGCTGTTGCTCGATCGGGCGCAATTCCACCAGCAGCGGCAGGCCGGGGACGTCGATCCGGGTCAGCACGCAGGACAGGGGCAGCTGCTCGCGCCCGGGGCGCTCGTAGCTGACCACCTGGGCGGTGTAGTCCCAATGCGTCTTGAGGGCTTCGGCGAGGGCGTGCTCGATCTCGGCCTTCTCGCCGAACAGCCCCGGGAACGCCTGCCCGATCAACGACCGCGCGCCGGTGTCGAGCAGGCTTTCGGCCGCCGGATTGGCGTAGCGCACGACGTATTCATCGTCCAGCACGACGACCGCGGTGGCGAGCAGATCCAGACCCGCCAAACGCGCACTCACGACGGCACCCCGCCGGCGCTCACTTGTACAGATTGCTCAGCTCGCGCCTCAACGCCTCGACGTTCTTCTGGTGCAGCTCGACGGTGTCCTTGTAGGGCTGCAAGCGCTTCAGCACCTTGGCGTAGTTCCGCTCGTCGCCGTAGCGCACCGCCTGCTGCTCGTCGAGCGCCTTCTGCGCCTTTTCGAGCATGTCTTCTTCGCGCGCGAGCTCCCTTTCCAGGATCTCGCGCTGGCGCTCCTTGGCCGTGGCGCGCGCGGACGACGACTCGCTCGGGAAACCCTGCGGCTTGGCGGCGGCTTTCGGCTGCGCCGGCACGACGCTGATTTCGTGGCTCAACACGGTGCATTTCTTGCCCTGCGTATCGCGCGGATCGTTGGTGTACAGCGGACTGTTGGAGCCCGGGACCTCGCATCGGTACATGTCTGCGTGCGCCGCCGAGGCCGCGAAGCCGAGCGCGAGTAGCGCGAGCGCCGTGTTGCGAAACATGGTCGAGAAGCCGCGTTAAATGGACACTCTAAGTCTATGCCACCAAAACGACTTCTAGCAATCCCAAAAAAACCGAAGGACGAGGCGGCGCCCGTCCTTCGAGCCTTGCATCGATCTCGGCCGGACTACGAGCTGTAATACATGTCGAACTCGACCGGATGCGTGGTCATCCGGAAGCGCTGCACCTCTTCACGCTTGAGCTCGATGTAAGCCTCGATCAGGTCGTCGTCAAACACGCCGCCCTTGGTGAGGAAGGCGTGGTCCTTCTCGAGATAGCCCAGAGCCTCCTCGAGCGAGGCGCACACGTTCGGCACCTTCTTGCGCTCTTCCGGCGGCAGATCGTAGAGGTTCTTGTCGATCGGGTCGCCCGGGTGAATCTTGTTCTGCACCCCGTCCAGGCCCGCCATCAGCATGGCCGCAAAGGCGAGGTAGGCGTTCGCGGTCGGATCGGGGAAGCGCACCTCGACGCGCCGGCCCTTTGGGTTGGGCACGTGCGGGATGCGGCAGGAGGCCGAACGGTTGCGCGCCGAGTACGCAAGATTGATCGGCGCTTCGAAGCCCGGGACCAGGCGCTTGTACGAGTTCGTGCCCGGATTGGTGATCGCGTTGAGCGCGCGCGCGTGCTTGATGATGCCGCCGATGTAGTACAGCGCGAACTCCGACAGCCCGGCATAGCCGTTGCCGGCGAACAGGTTCTGGCCGCCCTTCCACACCGACTGGTGCACGTGCATCCCCGAGCCGTTGTCGCCCACCACCGGCTTGGGCATGAAGGTCGCCGTCTTGCCGTAGGCATGCGCGACGTTCCACACCGTGTACTTCAGGATCTGCATCCAGTCGGCGCGCTCGACCAGCGGCGCGAACCGGGTGCCGATCTCGCACTGACCCGCGGCCGCCACCTCGTGGTGGTGCACCTCGACCTCCACGCCCTGCTGCTCGAGCGCGAGGCACATCGCGTTGCGCACGTCCTGCAGCGAGTCGACCGGCGGGACCGGGAAATAGCCGCCCTTGACCGGCGCACGATGGCCCATGTTGCCCGACTCGTAGTCGGTACCGGTGGACCACGGCGCTTCCTCGGACTTGATCTTCACGAACGAGCCCGACATGTCGACCGACCAGGTCACCCCGTCGAAAATGAAGAACTCGGGTTCGGGACCGAAGTACGCGGTGTCGCCCAGGCCGCTCGACTTGAGGTAGGCCTCGGCGCGCTTGGCCACGCCGCGCGGGCAGCGGCTGTAGGGCTTGCCGTCGGATGGCTCGATCACGTCGCAATTCAGGTTCAGCACGGCCTCGTCGGTGAACGGATCCATGCGGGCGGTCGAGGGATCCGGCATCAGCAGCATGTCGGAGGCCTGGATGCCCTTCCAGCCGGCGATCGACGAACCGTCGAAAGCATGGCCGCTCTCGAACTTGTCCATGTCGAAATACTTCGACGGCACCGAGACGTGCTGCTCTTTGCCTTTGGTATCGGTGAAGCGGAGGTCGACGAATTTCACCTCCTTGTCCTTGAGCATCTTCAAGACGTCATCCGGCGTCATCGCCATCTTCGAATCTCCTGAGTGGGTCTGTGGTCCATGAATCAGCGCGGGCCGGGGATACCGGCCGAACGCGTCGAAATGAGCAGTTTCCGTGCCTAATGCGGCGACCTTGCGCTCTCCCTTGGGGTGAGCAGATTTTCGCGCATTCTACCCAACCGATATGCCCGATGCTGGTGCATTTTAGGCCAGTTTGCACTGCGCTGGTGCGCGGGCGAGCTTCTTCCAGCGTTTATATAATGCGGCGCAACGATGACCGATACCGAAGCCATCAAGGCCGCGGCGCGCGAGCGTGCCGCCCGGCTCAACCTGCCTTACGCAGGCGCCCTGCTGCCGCGCGAAGCCCATGGTCTGATGCAGGCCGGGGCACGGCTGGTCGACGTGCGCACCCAGGCCGAGCTGTATTGGGTCGGACGGGTTCCCGGCGCCCTTCCGGTGGAGTGGAACAGCTACCCGGGGGGGCAGCGCAACCCCCTGTTCCTGGAGCAGCTGGCCGACCTGGTGGAGCCCGACGAGCCCGTGATGTTCATCTGCCGCTCGGGCGGTCGATCGCACGACGCCGCGATCGTCGCCACCCAGGCGGGATTTCGCGAGTGCTACAACGTGCTCGAGGGCTTCGAGGGCGACAAGGATGCCCGGCAGCACCGCAACAGCGTGGGCGGCTGGCGCGTGGCCGGGCTGCCCTGGATTCAAGGCTAGCCCGCGCTCCAGTTGACGATCCCGCCGTAAGCGGTCGCGAGCACCACGATCCCGAACGCAATCCGGTACCAGGCGAACGGTTTGAAGTCGTGCGTCGCGACGTAGCGGATCAGCCAGCGCACGCAGACGATCGCCGCCAGGAACGCGCAGACCAGGCCGACCGCGAACATGTCCAGATCGGCGCTCGAGAGCAGGGCGCGGTGCTTGATGAAGTCGTAGCCGCCGGCGGCGATGAGCGTCGGCACGGCGAGAAAGAACGAGAACTCGGTGGCCGCCTGGCGCGACAGCCCGAACAGCATGCCGCCGATGATCGTCGCTCCGGAGCGGGAGGTGCCGGGGATCAGGGCGAAGGCTTGCGCGAACCCGACCTTGAGCGCGTCTTTCCAGGTCATGTCGTCAACTTGCGCGACGCGCACGCGGTGGTTGCGGCGCTCGGCCCACAGGATCACCAGCGCGCCGACGATGAAAGCGAGCGCCACGGGCACCGGCTTGAACAGCTGCGCCTTGATTGCGCCGGCGAAAGCAAGGCCAAGCACCGCCGCCGGCACGAACGCGACCGCGAGGTTCAGCCACAACTTGGTATCCATCCTGAGAAAGCGCGCGCGGTACTCCCAGACGATGGCCAGCACCGCGCCGGTCTGGATGACGATCTCGAATACCTTCGCCTTGTCGCCGTTGAAGCCGAGCAGGTCCCCGGCGAGGATCAGGTGGCCCGTGCTCGAGATGGGAAGGAACTCGGTAAGGCCCTCGACGATGCCGAGGACAAGAGCGTGGAGCAGCGCTGATTCCGCCATTTCCGGTCCTCAGCGCTCCGAGAGCTTCTGGTTGGCGGCGGTCAGCCGGTCGATCAGGATGCGCATGAACGCTTTGTTGAACTGCACCTGGCAGGCGTCGCTCGCGGCGGTCAGCGCCTCGGCCTTGATTTCCAGCACCAGCACCTGCGTGTGCGCGCGAATCGTGGTGTTGCGCAGCGAGGTTTCGCCGGAGAAGTAGAGCATCTCGCCGAAGCAGTCGCCCGCCCTGAGCGTGCTAAGACCGTGCCCCGCGCGCGTCACCTCGACCTGGCCGTCCACCAGCACGTAGAAGCTCTCGGCGCGCTCGCCTTCCTCGATGATCACCGTCTCGGCCGGCAGCCGCTGCCAGGTCGCGGTGCGCAGCGCCTCCCAGATCTCGACTTCGCGGAAATCGCGGAAGAAGGCGAGGTTCCTCAGCATGTGGAATTTGCGCGTGTCCGAGAGCTCCTCGCGCGGCGCCTCCAGGTGCCGGACCAGGCTCGCGAGATCCTTGCCGAAGTCGATCCAGCTCTGATAGCGCACCGCGAGGTCCTTTTGCAGGGCGCGCGAAACGATCGCCTCGGCCGCTTCGGGCAGGTCCTGGCGCAGCGAGCGCAACGGCGGCGGCCGGTGGTTGACGATCTGGTACATCAGGCTGGCGTGCGACGTGGCGACGAACGGCAGGCGCCCGGTGAGCAGCTGGAACATCACGACGCCGAGCGAATAGATGTCGGTCTGGTGCGTCAGCGGTTCGTCCGAGAGCTGCTCCGGCGACATGTACGCGGGCGAGCCGACGTTGTGCAGGTTGGTATGGGTCGCGTCCGCAAGGAGCGCGACGCCGAAGTCGGACAGCTTCACGTCGAACGCCCGCGTCACGAGGATGTTCGCCGGCTTGATGTCGCGATGGATCACGCCCTGGCGGTGCGCGTACTCGAGCGCCCGGCTCGACTTGAACACCACCTCGACCACCTTCTCGAGCGGCAGAAGCGCGTCGGCGACGGTGAACTGCGCAAGCGTTCCGCCGGGAACGTACTCCATGACGATGTAGCTGTAGTCGCGCTCGACTGCGGCGTCGAGCAGCGAAACGATGTGCGGGTGCTGCAGCTTGCCGACCAGCGCCGCTTCGTTGAGGAAGGTATTGCGGCGCTTGGGGACCACCGCGCCGGCGTCCTCCGCGCCCTGCCAGAACACCTTGACCGCCACCTCCCGGCCGGCAAAGGCGTCGCGACCGAGGTAGACCGTCGCCGTCGCGCCGCGTCCGAGCTCGGACAACACGGTGTACTTGCCGATGTTCTGCGGTAGGGCGCTCAGTTGTCGGTCCTTCGATCGAGTTCGCAATGCTACCTCAGTCGGCCCGCATCCGGCCGGGTCCGGCCAGCGTATGTAAGGACTGTCGCGGCTGCGCGACGAATCGGCGGGGACAGGCGTCTCCGCTATCTTTTTATCCGCTCCAGGAGGATTTCAGATGAATCAGAAGCTCGCAATTCGCAGTGCCATGGCAGGACTGTTCGCGCTCGGAACGCTGGGTGCGCTGAGCGCCCACGCCGCCGACCCGAAGGGCATGGAGAAATGCTTCGGCGTCGCCAAGGCCGGCCACAACGACTGCGGCAGCAACAAGACCGCGCACGCCTGCGCCGGGCAGTCGAAGGTCGACAACGATCCGCACGATTTCAAGTACGTCAAGACCGGGACCTGCAAGGCGATGGGCGGGTCGGCGATGCCGGGCAAGATGTAAGCGGGGTTTCGGCATGGATCCTGTCGGCGTCGGCTTGCGCGCAGCGCATTACGAGGATTTCCTCGCGCGCAAGCGCGACGTCGGCTGGCTCGAAGTGCACAGCGAAAACTACTTCGGCGCCGGCGGCTACGACCTGCACGTCCTGCACCGCCTGCGCGCCGATTACCCGATCAGCACGCACGGCGTCGGGCTCGCCCTGGGCTCGGCCGCGCCCGAGGCGGGCGGCCACGTCGCCAAGTTGAAGCGCCTGGTGGATGCGATCGACCCGGCGTTCGTGTCCGAGCACCTGTGCTGGGGCCGCGGCTTCGGCCGCCATTTCAACGATCTGCTGCCCCTGCCCTACACCGAGGAGGCGCTCGGGCTGATGAGCGCGCGCGTGTCGCAGCTGCAGGATGCGCTCGGACGCCGGATTCTGGTCGAGAACGTCTCGAGCTATCTCGAGTACCGCGCGAGCGACATTCCCGAGGGCGAATTCATCGCCGAGCTCGCCCGCCGCAGCGGCTGCGGGGTGCTGCTGGACGTGAACAATCTGTACGTCAACCAGCTCAACAACGGCGGCGACGCGCTCGCGGCGATGCATGCGATCGCACCCGGCTCGGTGGCCGAGATCCACCTCGCCGGCCACCTCGTCGCGCCGCACTGCGTGGTCGACACCCACGGCGAGCGCGTGGCCGAGCCCGTGTGGGCGCTGTACCAGGCCGCGCTCGAGCGCTTCGGACCGGTGCCGACCCTGATCGAATGGGACACCGACATCCCGCCGCTCGAAGTGC
>JBAUTD010000587.1:0-12657 GCA_049582045.1 Burkholderiales bacterium | reverse complement strand
GTCGGAGAGCGCGCTGGACGAAGAGCAAACGCGCGTCACGGTGGAACGGCTGGGCCGCAAGGCGCTGGACGAGCTCCTCGCCACCCGCGCCCGCGAAGGCTCGCGGCTTTCCGCGATCGTCGGCGAGCGCGTGGCCGAGATGCGCCGTCGGCTGTCAGAGGTCGCGCCGCTGGTGCCCGAGGCGCTGGTTGCGTACCAGGGCAAGCTCGCACAGCGGCTGCGCGACGCGATCGGCTCGGCCGACGACGAGCGAATCCGGGCCGAGCTCGCGGTGTTCAGCATGAAGACCGACGTGGACGAGGAGCTGACCCGCCTGGCGACGCATTTCGACGAGGTCGAGCGCACGCTCGCCAAGGGCGGCGCCGTTGGCAAGCGGCTCGATTTCCTCGCCCAGGAGCTCAACCGCGAGGCGAACACGCTCGCCTCCAAGGCGGCGACGCAGAAGATCTCCGATTGCGCGCTCGAGCTCAAGCTGCTGATCGAGCAGGTGCGCGAGCAGGTACAGAACATAGAATAGGAACGCGCGTGAGGGGGCTTCTTTTCGTTGTCACCGCGCCCTCGGGGGCCGGCAAGACATCCTTGATTAACGCGGTCCTGGCGGAGGAATCGCGGCTCCGGCTGTCGGTGTCCTACACCACGCGGCCGCCGCGGCCCGCCGAGCAGAACGGGCGCGAATATCACTTCGTGGACGACGCCACCTTCGTCGCCATGCTCGAGCGCGGCGAGTTTCTCGAAAGCGCGCAGGTCCATGGCCATCGCTACGGCACTGCGCAGGCCGCGATTGCCGGCGCGCTCGATGGCGGCCACGACCTCGTGCTCGAGATCGACTGGCAGGGCGCGCAGCAGGTCAGACGGTTGCTGCCGGATTGCGTCGGGATCTTTCTCCTGCCGCCCTCGCTCGCCGAGCTCGAGCGGCGCCTGCGCAGCCGCGGCCAAGACAGCGATCAGGTCATCGCGCGCCGCATGGCCGCCGCGCGGGACGAAATCGCGCACGTCCCGGAGTCGGATTATGTTATAGTTAACAAAGACTTCGAGATTGCCAAGCGAGACTTGCTGGCAATCATCCGCGCCGAGCGCCTCGTCACCCAGCGGCAACTTGAAAGCATCGGCGAACTTTTCTGAATGGAGGGCGAAACATGGCCCGCATCACCGTAGACGATTGCCTGAAGAGAATTCCAAACCGCTTCCAGCTGACGCTGGCGGCGACCTACCGCGCGCGCCAGATCACCGCCGGCGCCTCGCCGCTGCTCGAGACGAATAAGGACAAGGCAACGGTGATCGCGCTGCGCGAGATCGCGAGCGGCAAGGTCGGCACCGAGGTCCTCAAGCGCAACCCGACGCCGCCGGCGGCACCCAGCTCGCCGCTCTGAGTTCAACCTCGGGCCGGACCCCCGGGGTGTTCGCAAGGGGAGTCCGATCGGGTACGCTCCCTCGCATGGCGGCCGTACCCGTCCTCGATGAGAAGCGTTTCGCTTACCTGAAGCAGTCGGACTTCGCGCGCCTGGCGGATGCCTACCGTTTCTCGGAGGCGGCGCACGCCGGGCAGAAACGCCAATCCGGCGAACCATACGTTTCGCACCCGCTCGCCGTGGCCGAAATCCTGGCCGGCTGGCGCCTTGACAGCCAGACGCTGATGGCGGCGTTCCTGCACGACGTGATGGAGGACGCCTCGGTCACCAAGACGGAAATCTCGGACACCTTCGGCAGGCCGGTCGCCGAGCTGGTCGACGGGGTGTCCAAGCTGGACAAGATCGAGTTCCAGTCCGCCGAGGACGCGCAGGCGGGCAATTTCCGCAAGATGCTGCTCGCGATGGCGCGCGACGTGCGCGTCATCCTGATCAAGCTGGCCGACCGGCTGCACAACATGCGTACGCTCGGCGCCGTTCCTCCGACCAAGCGCCGCCGCATCGCGCGCGAGACAATGGAGATCTACGCCCCGATCGCCAACCGCCTCGGGCTGAATGCGCTGTATCACGAGCTGGAGGAGCTCGCGTTCTCCCACCTCCACCCGCTGCGCTACAGCGTGCTCGCCAAGGCCACCAAGGCGGCGCGCGGCAACAGGCGCGAGGTGATCAGCAAGACCGAGTCCGCGATCAAGGCGAAGCTGGCCGACAGCGGGATCGACGCGACCGTGACCGGACGCGAAAAGCACTTGTACTCGACCTACAAGAAAATGGTCGAGAAGCAGCTCAGCTTTTCGGAAGTGCACGACATCTACGGCTTTCGGGTGGTGGTAAAGACCGTGCCGGCCTGCTACCTCGCGCTCGGCGCGCTGCACGCACTCTACAAGCCGATTCCGGGAAAGTTCAAGGATTACATCGCGATTCCGAAGGCGAATGGCTACCAGTCGCTTCACACCGCGCTGATCGACCCTTACGGCCTGCCGGTCGAGGTCCAGATCCGAACCGAGCACATGCACCATGTCGCGGAGTCCGGCGTCGCCTCGCACTGGATGTACAAGGACGAGGAAGATTCGCTGTCGGATCTGCAGAAACAGGCGCACCTGTGGCTGCAGTCGCTGCTCGAAATCCAAAACCAGTCTGGCGACTCGGCCGAGTTTCTCGAGCACGTCAAGGTCGACCTGTTCCCGGACGAGGTGTACGTGTTCACCCCGAAGGGGCGGATCATGTCGCTGCCGCGCGGCGCGACCGCGGTGGACTTCGCCTACGCGGTCCACACCGATATCGGCAACCGGTGCGTCGCGGCCAAGGTCAACGGCGAGCTGGTTCCGCTTCGCGGCGAGCTGAGGAACGGCGACCGGGTCGAGATCATCACCGCCAGCCATGCCAAGCCGAATCCGGCCTGGCTGCAGTACGTTCGCACCGGCAAGGCGCGCGCGAACATCCGCCATTTTCTCAAGACGATGCAGTACGAGGAGTCCGCCAGCCTAGGCGAGCGTCTGCTCGAGCAGGCGCTGAAGGCGCTCGGCACCGGCCTGGCCGGCATCGACGACGCGAGCTGGGAGCGGGTCGTGCGGGACAGCGTGGCGCGCTCGCGTCAGGAACTGCTGGCGGACATCGGCCTGGGCAAGCAGCTGCCGGCGGTGATCGCACGGCGCCTGCTTCGGCACGCGGACTCCGCGCGCGAGGAAGCCAAGGCCACGGGAAGCGTCACGATCCGCGGCACCGAAGGCATGGCGGTACAGCTCGCGAGCTGCTGCCGTCCGATACCCGGTGACCAGATCGTGGGCTCGATCAAGAAGGGCCAGGGGCTGGTGGTGCACGCCGCCGATTGCGCCCAGATCGAGCGTTCGCGGCGCATCGAGCCCGAGCAGTGGATCGACGTGGAATGGGATCCGGGCACCACGCGCCTGTTCCTGGCGGCGATCAAGGTTACGGTCGCCAATCAGCGAGGCGTTCTGGCCAAGGTCGCTTCCGAGATCGCCGAGGCAGCCGCCAACATTGACTCGATCAGCATGGACGACGACCGCTCGCTCTATACCACCATGGCGTTCGTACTCGAGGTCGCCAACAGGCAGCACCTGGCCCGCGTAATGCGCTCGCTGCGGCGCCTGCCGGACGTGAAGAAGATCGCGCGCGTGCGCGAGTAACCGGCCAATCAGCGAATCCGGATCGCGATCAGGAAGTCACCGCGCACGACGTTCAGGACGGCGTGCCCGCGCGAGTGCAGCGCCTTGCCTAGCTCCGCCACCGAGCGCACGCGACGGCGATCGACACCGACGATGACGTCGCCCGGCCGCAGGCCGTACTGGAACGCCCGCGTATCGGCACGCACCGCGGTCACCAGCACCGCCCTCTCGCCGCCGGTGTGTTCGCCGCTCTTCGCGTCCGCGAGAGTCGCCCCAGCGAGCTCGGCGAGCGTTTCTCCGCGCCCGGCATGACGCGCCTCGACCTCGGCGATCCGGACTCGTAGCGTCTTCTGCGCGGCACCGCGCAGCACCCGCAGCTCGATCGTCCGGCCCACCGGCGTGACAGCCAAGCGCGCGCGCATCTGCACCGCGCCGTGCATCGGGCGTCCGTCGAGCGCCACCACCACGTCGCCCTCACGCAGGCCGGCGCTGGCCGCCGGCGAGCGCGCTTGCACCTCGGTAATCACGACGCCCTCGCGCGCTTCGACGCCGAGCGCGCGCGCGAGTTCCGGTGTCAGATCCTGCATGCTGATGCCGAGCCGGCCGCGCCGCACTTCGCCGAAACTGATCAGCTGCTGCATCACGGCTCGCGCCATGTTTGCCGGTACGGCGAATCCGATTCCCACGTTGCCGCCGGATGGCCCGATGATCGCGGTATTGATGCCGACCAACTCGCCGCGCAGGTTGACCAGCGCGCCGCCCGAATTTCCGGGATTGATCGAGGCGTCCGTCTGGATGAAGTCCTCGTATCCTTCGATATTGAGCCCGCTGCGCCCCAGCGCAGACACAATGCCCGAGGTGGCGGTCTGGCCGAGGCCGAAGGGATTTCCGATTGCGATGACGAAATCGCCCACTTCCAGAGCGTCGGAATCGCCGAACTCGATCTGCGTCAACCCGGGCGCGTCTATCTTCAGCAGCGCGATATCGGTACCGGCGTCGGACCCCACCAGCTGCGCCGGGAAGCGCCGTTTGTCCTTCAGCGTGACGACGATCTCCTGCGCATCCTGGACCACGTGGTGATTGGTGAGCACGTAGCCATGCCTTGCGTCCACCACCACTCCGGATCCCGCCGCAATGCGCTGCTGCGCGTCGTCCGGGAAGCCGAAGAAGCGGCGAAAGAACGGGTCGCTCAGCAGCGGGTTCTCTTCCTCGGGGCTGCGCTGCAGTACCGAGATGTTCACCACCGCGGGCGTCACCTTCTGCAGGATAGGCGCAAGCGTGGGGATGCCGTCCCGCGTTTGCGGCAGCGTCAGAGGCAGCGCGGCATCGGCCGAGAAGGAAAGCAGGCCGACCAGCAGCCAGGCGAGCGACGTGGTGAGCAGTCGCATGATTTCGGACGCGATACCTACCCAAAAACTAGGGGCCGGCAGTGCCGGCCCCTCGTACCCTATACCTCGACTTGAATCAGCGCCGGCGATACTGAGTCGTTGGGCGCCTGGCGGGCGGAGCCGCCCTTTCATCCTTGTGACGGAAATTGATGCGCGCCTTGGTCAGATCGTAGGGTGAGATCTCCAGCGTCACCTTGTCGCCGGCGAGGATGCGGATGCGGTGTTTCCTCACCTTGCCGGACGCATAGGCCAGGACCTTTACGCCGTTCTCGAGCGTGACCCGGAACTGCGTGTTCGGCAGCACCTCGTCGACCACGCCGTTCATCTCGATCAGTTCTTCCTTCGCCATCCTGGATCAGATCGCCTTCAGGTTGACGGCCGACGACCTGCCATCGCGCCCTTTCTCTACCTCGAACGATACTTTCTGGTTCTCGCTCAGAGTGCCGAGGCCGCTTCGCTCCACCGCCGAGATGTGGACAAATACATCCTTCGAGCCGTCGTCGGGCTGGATGAAACCGAACCCTTTAGTCGTATTGAAAAACTTAACGGTGCCAGTTGCCATTTCGTACCTCCAAGTCTGGCGTCGCCCGAGCCGAGCGTGACGCGGGCATCAAATCACATATTGGAGTAGATAGGCGGCATCCGGTCAAGGATGCTGCTGACTGACCCATAGCGAATTCGACACCCGGAAGTATGATGCGGCCGGCGCGGATTGCAAGGGGTAGCCAGGCACTTTTCGGCTGCCTGACAACAAATAGCCCCGGCGGGAGCCATGTCTTGCGTTGCTATACTGCTCCAGATGGAGAGCAATGCGCCACGACCGACCGAGATCAAGCTGCACCAGAAGTCCAGGGTGCTGGAACTCTCGTTTGCCGACGGCAAGAGCTTCAGGCTGCCGTGCGAGTTCCTGCGGGTTTACTCGCCCTCGGCCGAGGTACGCGGACACGGCCCCGGCCAGGAAGTGCTCCAGACCGGCAAGAAGGACGTGGAGATAACACACATCGAGCCGGCGGGGAGCTACGCGATCCAGCTCACTTTCTCCGACGGTCACGACACCGGGATCTACTCATGGGAACTGCTGTACGAATACGGCCTGCACCAGGAGGAGATGTGGCAGCACTATCTCACGCGCCTGAAGGAAGCCGTGGCGAGCCGAGAACCCGGCCCGGCGCCTTTTGCCCAGCGGCCGAAATCGAAATAGCCGACGGCTTCGAGGTCGTACTCATCAACCCGTATGAACTGGGGCGGCAGCCGTTCGCCCTGGCGCAGCCTGCCGCCTGGCTCAAGCGCGAAGGCTTTTCGGTGCGCTGCCTCGACCTGTCGCTCGAGAAGCTCGATTCCGCGGCCCTCGAAAACGCAAGCCTGGTGGCGCTCTACGTCGGGATGCATACCGCGACCCGGATCGCGATCGAAGCGCTGCCGCGCGTGAAAGAGCTCGCCCCGAGGGCGCACCTGTGCGTCTACGGGCTCTATGCGCCCATGAACGAGGCATTGCTGCGCTCCCTCGGAGTGGGCGCGGTGCTGGGCGGGGAGGTGGAACCGGCCCTCGTTTCGCTTTGCCGCAGGCTCAAGCGCGACGGCGCGGCGAGCGCACAGACCGAGCCGGTCACGAGCCTGGCCAAAGTCCGGTTCGAGGTGCCGGACCGGACCGGCCTGCCGCCGCTCGCGCGCTACGCTCACCTGGTTCTGCCCGATGGATCGACCCGCGTGGCCGGATTCGCCGAGGGCAGCCGTGGCTGCAAGCACCTGTGCCGCCATTGCCCGGTAGTGCCGGTGTACGAGGGGAAGTTCCGCGTCGTTGCAGCGGAGGTCGTATTGCAGGACATCCGGCAGCAGGTGGAGCAAGGCGCAACTCACATTTCGTTCGGCGACCCGGATTTCCTGAACGGACCCACCCACGGCCTCAAGCTGGCCCGCGCCCTGCACCAGGCGTTCCCGCAAGTCAGCTTCGACGCCACGATCAAGATCCAGCACCTGATCGAGCATGCCGGTTTGCTGCCCGAATTGCGCGCGAGCGGCTGCCTGTTCATCACCTCCGCGGTGGAAGCAGTCGACGACGAAGTCCTGCGGCTTCTGGACAAGAACCACAGCACCCGGGATTTCGACCGCGCCGTCGCGCTCACCCGGGAAGCGGGCATCGCACTCGCGCCGACGTTCGTCGCGTTCACGCCCTGGACCACGCCCGAGGGCTACCTCGCGCTGCTCGAGCGGCTGGTTGCATTGCGGCTGGTGAAGAGCGTGCCGCCGGTACAGCTCGCGATCCGCCTGCTGGTGCCGCAGGGCTCGCGGCTGCTCGAGCTGCCCGGCTTTCGCGAAAAACTGTCGGCGTTCGATTCAAGGTTGCTGGGCTATCCCTGGCGGCATCCGGATCCGTGCGTAGACCGGCTGCAGCGCGACGTCCAGGCGCTGGTGGCGCGCGGCGAGCAGGAAGGGCTTTCGCGACGCGAGGTCTTCGCCGCCGTGTGGCGCATGGCGCATGACGCTGCGGGGCGCAGCGCTCCACAACTTCCGTCCGCCCTGGGAGACCCGATTCCCCACCTGTCGGAGCCGTGGTACTGCTGCGCGGAGCCGACCGAGCAGCAGCTGAACTCGTTCTGAGGCGCATGCCCGTGAAGCGCGTGTTGCTCCTGCTGCCTACCACGGGCTACCGCAACGCGGATTTCCTGGCCGCAGCGCGCAAGCTCGGGGTAGAGGTGCTGGCTGCGGCCAACTACTGCCATCGCCTCGCGTCGTCCTGGGGGTTCGCTCCCATCATGGCCCTGCATTTCGATCGGCCGCAGCGGGCCGCGGCGACCGTGCTGCGCCAGATCGGCCGGGCCCCGAACGCCGTGCTTGCGGTGGACGACGCGGGCGTCGAGCTCGCGGCCCTGCTTTCGGAGCAACTGCGCCTGCCGGGCAATCCCTCGCAGGCGGTGAGCCGGGTGCGGGACAAGCTGGCTTTTCGCCAACTGCTACGGCAGCTCGGTTCACCGTGCCCGCAATTTCATCATCTCGCGAGCGAAGCGGACCCGCGCAGCCTGCTGCCGGTGCTCGAATTTCCCGTCGTGGTAAAGGCGCGGCGTCTGTCGGCAAGCCGCGGCGTCATCCGGGCCGACAATGCCGAGGCGCTGGTCCGCGCCGTGGGCTGGGTGCGGGCCATCCAGGCGCGCGCCGACCGCGACGCGCAAGAGCTTGGCGTGGTGATCGAAGGATTTATCCCGGGGCGCGAGTACGCGCTGGAGGGCATTCTGGAGCGCGGCGCGCTCACGACGCTCGCGCTGTTCGACAAGCCCGACCCGCTCGACGGCCCCTACTTCGAGGAAACGCTCTACGTCACGCCCTCGCGCCTGCCGGAGGAAATCCAGCGTCGCATCCGCGACGAGGTGGCGCGCGTCTGCCGTGAGGCGGGGCTACGTCACGGCCCGGTGCATGCGGAGGTACGCCTCAACCCGCACGGCGTCTGGATCCTGGAAATCGCCGCACGCTCAATCGGCGGACTGTGCGCGCGGGCGCTGAACCACGTCCTCGGCATGAGCCTGGAGGAGCTGATCCTGCGTCAATCGCTCGGACTGCCCATCTCCATCGCCGGAGACGGCCGTGCCGCGGGCGTCATGATGGTTCCGACGCCGGGGCGCGGCATCTATCGGGGAGCCTCAGGCATCGCCGCGGCGCGGTCGCTGCCCGGTATCAGCGACCTGAGCATCACCGCGGAGCAAGGACAGATCGTCGCGCCGCCGCCCGATGGCGCGAGTTATCTGGGCTTCATCTTTTCGCGCGCGACAGGCCCCGCCGACGCCGAGCAGGCGCTGCGCGCCGCGCACGAACTGCTGCGGTTCGACATCCGGCCCGAGTATCCGGCCGTGATCGCGGCGCGCTAGACACTTGCCATGGCGAGCGCGGAGCAGCTCAAGACGAAGATCAAAGTGGTGATGTTCGACCAGTACGGAACCGTGGTCGACATGCAGGCCGGACTCACCGAAATCGCAGCCCCGTTCCTAAAGCAAAAGGGCTGGAACGGAAATCCGGGTTCCTTCGTCACCTGGTGGCGTCGCACGCACTTCGAGAATTCCATGATCGACGCGCTATTGCACAAAACCCACACCCCGTACCGCGAGATCGGTCACGCCGCGGTCGCGCACACCATGGACCGGGCGGGCATCGACTACACGCCCGACGAGGTGAGATACCTGGTGGGCTGCATCGAGCGCCTGAAGTGCTTTCCGGACGTACCTGAGGCGCTCGCGCGGCTCAGGACGAAGTACAAGATCGCGGTGCTCTCCAACGGGGACCCGGACATGCTGGAGGAGGCCAAAAGGCATCACGGCATCGCGTTCGACGAAGTCATTTCGGTGGCGGTCGCGAATTCCTTCAAGCCCCACGTGGCGACCTACACAAAGGCCGCCGAAATCATGAGGGTGCGCATGGACGAGGTGCTGTTCGTCGCCAATCACGCGTTCGACTGCATCGGGGCCAAGGCGGCCGGGATGCACAGCGCGTTTATCGATCGCCGCAAGCGCCCCTTCGGCCACACCCCCTACCAGCCCGATATCCGGGTGGACGACATGGGCTCGCTCGCGGACCTCATGCTCTAGCCCGCCGCGAGACTCTCCACCGCCTGCGCCACTCCGTCGCGGCCAAACGGAATTCCCCGGGCGCGCATGGCGGCTTCCACGCCCGCCAGACAACCGAGGATCATCGCCGGGTTCACGTCGCCAAGATGGCCGATGCGAAAGCCGCGGCCCTGGAGCGGCCCGAGGGCGCCCGCAAACGCCACCTGAAAGCGCTCGCGCGCGACCGTGCGCAGGACATCGACATCCACGCCGGCGCGCACCTCGATGGTGGTGACCGACACGGAGCGCGCCGCCGGAACCCGGCAGTGCAGGAACAGCGCGCCCTCGCGCGCCCAGCACTCCACCGCCGTCTGCACCGCGCGCGCGAGGAGCGCGTGGCGGGCGAATACCGCGTCGAGCCCTTCGCGCTCGAGCAGCACGAGCGCCGCCTCGATCCCGTACAGCAGGTTCTGCGGCGGCGTGCCGCCGAATTTCTGGTAGCTGTAGGTCGCCTTGCGCCGCTCCCAGTCCCAGTAATGGCGCGGGGCCGGATTCCTGGCCGCGACCGCGCCGGCGCGTTCGTCCACCGCGACGAAGCTCAGGCCCGGCGGAGACATCAGCCCCTTCTGCGAGGCGCCAACCGCGACATTCACGCCCAACGCGTCCATCGCGAACGGCGCGGCGGCGAGAGACGCGACCACGTCGACGACAAGCAACGTCGGGTGCCCGGCCGCATCGATCGCGGCGCGGATCGATTTCAGGTCGTTGCTGATTCCGCTCGCGGTGTCCGTGTGCACGACGAACACTGCCGCGATCTCGCGCTTTCGATCGGCGCGCAGCCTCTGCTCGACCTCATTCGGGTCGATCGGATAGCCTTCGCGGTACGGCGTGCGAATCGCGCGCCGGCCGAGCGCTTCGGCCTGCAGCGCCCATTGCTCGGAAAAATGCCCGGTGCCCGGGATCAGAAAGGCCTCGCCGGGCGCGAGCAGGTTTTGCGTGGTCGCTTCCCACGCGCCGTGGCCGTTCGCCGCATACATGTAGAGGGCCGCATTGTCCGTCCCCAGCAGCCGCCGCAAGCCGGCTTCGCACACCGCGATGATCGCGTCCAACCGCGGGTCGCCGTGGTCCATCGGCTGGCGGTGCATGGCATTGAGCACCTCGGCGGGGATGTGCGTCGGACCGGGCGAGTGCAGAAAGCGCTCGCCGGGAACGCGCGCGGTCGGAGCAAGATGCGGGTTATTGCGGTCCAATCCGGACGAGCCTCGAACGGAGGAAACGGCAATCTAGCACGGCGCGCGCCGGAAAACGAAAAGGCCCCAGCAAACGCTAAAGCCTTGTATGTTTGGTAGGCCGTGGCGGATTCGAACCGCCGACCAACGGATTAAAAGTCCGCTGCTCTACCAGCTGAGCTAACGACCCGGAGAAAGGGCGCGATTTTAAGCGTTCAGCGGTTGAGCGTCAACGAATCGGCAGGATTTGCTTGCCCGACTTCAACCCTCGCGCAGCATTCGCCAGTACTCGAACTTCATGGTTGCCGCCGCGCCGGCGACAATCGCGACGAAGGTGATGATCGAACCGACCGCCAAGGTCGAGAATCCCGAGATACCCTGCCCGACGGTGCAGCCTAGGGCCGTGATACCGCCGAAGCCCATCAATATCCCGCCGAACATGTGCTTGCTCGTGTCGGAGGCGTCGCGGAAGCTCTCCCAGCGGAAGGTCCGGGTGGCGAGCGCGTACGCGGCCGAACCGGCGATCACGCCTGCCGCGGAGGCGATGCCGTATGTGATGATCCTCGACTTGTCGGTCCAGAACATCAGGTACTCGAGCACGAAGGCCATGGGCGAGACGAACGAGAACGACTCCATACGGCCGGTATTCGTGCCGTAGAACGCCTCGGACAGCGTGTTCGGATCCTCCATTGCGTGACCGATGTGCCCGCTCACGTACCAGCCGCCGACCACCACCAAGCCGGTGACGACGCCGCCCAGCGTGTAGTCGATGTTCGAGCGGAAGCTGCGGCTCGAGTAGACGAACGCGAGCAGCCCGCCGCCGATCGCGAGGGAGAGAACCTCGACCCAGGTTCTCTTGCCGACGCCCGTCGCCCTCGCCATCAGGGTCGGCAGGTCCTGCCCGCCGGGCAGCGTGAGCGAGGCTTTCTCCAGCACGTCGACGCGGAACGCGCCGAACAGGCCGCGCAGCGTCATGTAGGCGGCGATGCCGAGGAAAACGAACACGACCAGCGATTTGAGGTTGCCGGCGCCGAGGCGGATCAGCGTCTTGGAACCGCAGCCCGAGCCGAGCGTCATGCCGACGCCGAACAGGAAGCCGCCGACAACGTACGAAAGCCAGGTGAAGCTCGGGGTCTGGTAAATGGATTTCGATAGGTCTACCACGCCTGCCAGTTGAAGGCCGTTGGCGCCGAGCACCGCGACCGCGATCGCGAGCAGCCACATGCGCATGCGGTTGAAGTCGCCGATGTTGACCCAGTCGGACACCGCACCCATGGTGCAGAAATCGGTCTTGTTGCCTACCGCGCCGAACACGAACGCAAGCGCGAACGCGCCCCAGGCGACGTAGTGCGCGAGCTGCTCAGGGTTGACTTCGTTCACGCGGGCCTCCTCCCGTCAGTGTCGGAACGCAACTTGGAAATATAGCGCAGCCCCTCTGCGGCGCCCGATCGGACGCGCGAAGGGGCCCATCAACGCGGCTGATAGCGAGTGCTGTCGGGTATCGATGCGGCCTCGAAGCCCGCGCGTCTGATGCGGCAGGCGTCGCAGACCCCGCACGCGCGCCCCTCGGGATCGGGCTGATAGCAGGTCACGGTCTGCGCCGGGTCGACGCCGAGCTCCAGCGCAAGCTGCACGATCTTCGCCTTGGACAGGTCGATGAGCGGCGCGCGCACCTCGATGCGCCGGCCTTCGACTGCGGCCTTGGTCGCGAGATTCGCCATGGCCTCGAATGCACGCAGGTATTCCGGGCGGCAGTCCGGGTAGCCCGAGTAGTCGATCGCGTTGGCGCCAATGAAGATGTGGCGCGCTTCGAGCACTTCCGCCCAGGCAAGCGCGAGTGAGAGCAGGATCGTGTTGCGCGCCGGAACGTAGGTAATCGGGATGCCGATAGTGATTCCGCCAGCGGGGACATCGATCGCGCGATCTGTCAGCGCCGAGCCGCCGAATACTGTCAGATCGAGCCGGACGGTGCGGTGCTGCGC
>JBAUTD010000586.1:0-1834 GCA_049582045.1 Burkholderiales bacterium | reverse complement strand
CCTCTCGGCCTCGAAGCGGCGCGCGCCCGGCAGCCGCACCTCGGCGTCGGCCAGCATCAGGCGCACCACGGTCTCGACGCGCTCGAAGAATTTCTCGCGCCCGGCAAGCGCGCCGGGGTCGATCGCGATGAACGACTGCCCGATGCGCGGCCGGTTGCCGTGCTCGGCGAAGAACGAATCCGCCTCCGGGCCGATCGCCGAGCCGGTCAGCGCGCTGCAGATCAGCTCGAACATCAGCGCGAGCATCGCCCCCTTGACCCCGCCGATCGGAAACATGCTGCCGTGCTCGATCGCCTCTTTCGGATCGGTGGTCGGCTTGCCGTGGCGGTCGAGCGCCCAGCCCTCCGGAATGCGCTCGCCCTTTTGCGCCGCGAGCATGATCTTGCCGCGAATCACGGTGGTCAGCGCGAGGTCGATCACCAGCGGTTCGGCATTCGGCCGCGGGAACACGGCCGCCACCGGATCCGTGCCGAACAGCGCCTTGCTGCCGCCCCAGGCCGGAATCGCGGCGGGCGAATTGGTGAACGCGAAGCCCGCCATGCCGGCGCGCGCCACCGGCAAGAGGTGAATGCCGAGTACGCCGACGTGCCCGCTGTTGGTGATGCCGGCGTAGCCGATGCCGTTACGCCGCGCGCGCTCGGTCACCTCGGCGATCGCCCACTCGCAGGCCTCGTAGGGCAGCGCGTCGCAATTGTCGATCAGGCACACGGCCGCCTTGTCCGCCGCAAGGCGCGGCCGTGCCTTGCCGTCGGCGCGGCCGTTTCGCAGCATCGCGCAGTAGAACGGGATCCGCGACATGCCGTGGGTCGGCAGGCCTTGCTCCTCGGCAGCGACCAGGTGCTTCGCCGTCGCGTCGGCCATGCGCGGGTCGGCGCCGGCGCGCTCGAGCGCGGTGCGGGCCAGCTTCAGCAGTTCGTCAGGGGCCTTTTTCATGGACCGGATTCTACCGGCTGCCGCTAGAATGGCCGGCCAGTCCGTCAAAGGAGGAGAACATGGGGAAAACGATCGAACTCGTTGCGGCAGACGGCCACAAGCTCGCCGCCTACCGCGCCGACCCGGCCGGCACGCCGCGCGGCGCCATCGTGGTGATCCAGGAGATTTTCGGCGTCAACAGTCACATTCGCGCGGTCACCGACGGGTACGCCGCGGACGGATACCTCGCGCTCGCGCCCGCCATGTTCGACCGCGTGCAGCGCGGCTACGACACTGGCTACTCCCAGCCGGAGATCCAGGCCGGAGTCGCAGTCATGCAAAAGCTCGACTGGAAGCAGACCCTGATCGACGTCAGCGCCGCGATCGACGCGGTCAAGTCGGCCGGCAAGGTCGGCATCGTCGGCTATTGCTGGGGCGGAACCGTTTCCTGGGTCGCGGCCGGTCGCCTGCCGGGCCTCGCCTGTTCGGCGCCGTACTACGGCGGCGCGATCCCGAACTTCATCGCCGAGCAACCCAAGTGCCCGGTGATGTTCCATTTCGGCGAGCAGGATCAGTCGATCACGCTCGAGCAGGCGAAAAAGGTCGCGGCCGCGCATCCGGAGGCGACGGCGTACTTCTACCCCGCCGGGCACGGCTTCAACTGCGATCAGCGCGGCTCGTTCAACGCCGAAGCCGCAAAGCTCGCGCGCGCGAGGACCCTGGAGTTCTTGCGCAAGTACGTCGGCTGACGGCTACTGGGTATCGGCCGCGTTGCCCAGCAGCGCGCGGCGAAAGCGCGCCTTGAGCAGCCCGCCGTCGCGCGGCGGCAGGACGATCGGGACCTTGTCCGCCACGACCTTGATCGCGGCGAAGTTCGGTCCCGCTCGGCCATGGATCGCCGCGCGCAGGGCCGCGAGCTCGT
>JBAUTD010000585.1:0-3810 GCA_049582045.1 Burkholderiales bacterium | reverse complement strand
GATGGAGCCCTGCTCGCGCGTCTCGCGCAGCACCAGGTTGCGCCGCTCGAGCGCGCGCTGCGGGTGGCGGTAGGGATCGTAGTAGGCCGGGCCGCGCACCAGGGCGACCAGCAGCGCGCTCTCGGCGATCGTGAGGCGCTGCACCGGCTTGTCGAAGTAGAACTGCGCCGCGAGGCCCACGCCGTGGATCGCGCGGTCGCGGTCCTGGCCGAGGTAGATCTCGTTCAGGTAGGTCTCGAGGATCTCCTGCTTCGAGTAATGCAGCTCGAGCAGCACCGCCATCACCAGCTCGACCGCCTTGCGCCGCAGGGTGCGCTCGGGGGTGAGGAAGAAGTTCTTCACCAGCTGCTGGGTCAGGGTGCTGCCGCCCTGGACGTGGCCGGTGGGCAGGCTGAGCAGCGCGCGCGCGATGCCGCGCGGATCGAAGCCCCAGTTGGTGTAGAAGTGGCGGTCCTCGACCGCGACCAGCTCCCGCACCAGCACCTTGGGCACCTCGGACAGGCGCACCAGGATGCGGTCCTCGTTGTTGGTGGGATAGATGCCGCCGATCATCAGCGGCTCGAGGCGGGCGAGCGCGAGCTCGGCGCCTTTCGCATCGGTGAGCGAGGTCACCGTGCCGGCCTCGAAGCCGACCCTGAGCTCGCGCGCGGGCTGCGGCCCGTCCCAGAACACGAACGGGCGCACCGCGATCTCGAGCTCGGCGCCGCTGCGCACGTACCAGCCGGAGCGGCCCTCGCTCGCCACCGGGCGGTAGCCGAGCTCGCGCAGCTCGCGCACCACGTCGTCCTCGGGCACCTTGAGCCCGACGTGCAGCTCGAGCGGCCGGGCGTAGATCCGCGCCGGCAGCGCGAAGCGCCGGCCCTCGAACTCGTGCCGGACCCGGTGATCGAGATAGAGCGTGTAGCCCGCGGCGAGCAGCGCAAGCGCGAGCAGCCCCACCCGGAGGTAGGGCCAGAACCTTCTGCGGCGGCGAGCCATCGGCGCGATTCTACTTGGCCGTTGAGGCCGAATTCTGACCGGATTGCGGCAGATACGGGCGCATAAGCTGAGCTGACCCTGTCATTGAAAAGTCATGTTCGGCCCGGCCCGGCGCGCAGGCTATATTTGATTTCGGTCAAATACTAATTAGTCGCCGACCAGCGACAACAAGGGGAGGGGTCAGATGGAAAACGAGTTTGGTTTCAGCAAATTGTCGCGCCGCCAATTCGGCAAGCTGGCGGGTGCCGCGGCGGCCGGCGCAGTGCTGCCGGGGTATGCGCTGCGCGCGCTCGCGGCGGAGACCGCCGATCAGATCATCCCGGGCAAGTCGGCCCAGATGATCATCCACAACGCCAAGCTGGGCGTGATGGAGACTCCGCTCACGCTGCTGCGCCAGTACGCGCACACGCCGAAAGAGATCCTGTTCTGCCGTTTTCACTACCCGCACGAGGGCGAGGCCGCGTGGTACGCGAGCCTGAACCCGCCCAAGCGCGAGGACTGGGTACTCGAAATCGACGGCCTGGTCGGACGGCCGCGCCAGGTCAAGCTGGCCGACATCGAGAAGATGGACCGCGTCAAGCGCGTCTCGGTCATCCAGTGCGCCGGCAACGGGCGCGGTTTCTACGCCGCGAAGCAGAAAGTCGGCGGCGGGCAGTGGAAGAACGGCGGCATGGGCAACGTCGAGTGGGAAGGCGTGCCGCTGCGGCATTTCCTGGCCGAGCAGAAGGTGCTGCCGGCGGCGTCGGTCAAGTGGCTGACGGCGGAGGGCTGGGACCAGCCGGCGACGCCCGAGGGCTCGGACTTCTCCAAGAGCTACCACATCGAGGACGGCGCGCTCGACAACGCGATCCTCGCCCTGACGATGAACGGCGAGCCGATCCCGTCGGCGCACGGCGGGCCGCTGCGCCTGATCATCCCGGGCTACTACGGCAACATGAACGTCAAGATGCTGACCAAGCTCCTGTACATGGACCAGGAGTCGCCCAGCGTGTTCCAGTCTCTCGGCTACCGCTTCCCGAATCGCCCGGTCGAGCCCGGCCAGTTCAAGGCCAACGACTACACGATCGAGAACAGCCGGCCGACTTACGCGCACCAGATCAAGAGCGTGATCTTCTCGCCCCTGCCGGAGGACAAGCCGGGCAGCGGGTCGGTCGAGATCACGGGGGTGGCGTTCAACGACGGCACCGCGCCGATCACCAGCGTGCAGGTCTCGGCCGACGGCGGCCAGAGCTGGCAGGCGGCGGGCATCAAGCCGGCCGAGAGCCCCTGGGCCTGGTATCACTGGTCGGTCAAGGCGAGCCTCAAGCCCGGGCAGAACACGCTCATGTCGCTCGCGACCGATGCGCTCGGACGCTCGCAGCCGGTGGACGGCCTGACGCGCTGGAACCCGCGCGGCTACGAGTGGAACGGCGCCGACAAGGTCGTCATCAACGTCTAGCAACATCCCGGGGGCGCCGCAGCTGCGGCGTCCCCTTTTCATTTCCAAGCATAAGGACACGGCATGATGCGTGTCGGATTTCTGCTGTTCATCGTGGCCGCCGCGGCCGCCGTTCTGCCGCCGCTCGCCCGAGCCGGTGACAGAATCGAGCTGCCCGAAGGGCCGAACCGCGACCTGGTGTACGCCAAGTGCCGCACCTGCCACGACTTGCAGTACGTGAAGGAGTCGGCCGGCATCACCGCCGACAACTGGCAGGCGCTGATCGAGGACATGGGCCAGTACGGCCTGCGCATCCCCGAGGACGACCGCAAGAAGATCGTGCAGTACCTGGTCACCTACCTCGGCCCCAACCCGCCCAAGGCGGCCCCGAGCGCCGGCGCACCCTCGCCCGCGGTGGACGGCGCGGCCATGTACGCGCGCCAGTGCTCGGCCTGCCACCAGGCGCAGGGCGGCGGGCTGCCCGGCACGTTCCCGCCGCTCGCGGGCAACCACGACCTCTACCGCGACCGGATATTCCCGGTCTACGTGCTGCTGAACGGGCTCGAGGGCGCGATCACGGTCAAAGGCCAGAGCTACAACGGCGCCATGCCGCCGTTCGACCACCTGTCGGACGCGGAGATCGCGGCGGTCGTGGGCTACGTGCGCGCAGCGTGGGGCAACGCGGAGCTGCGCCCCTCGAGCTTCGACGACATCGACGAGCGGGCGGTCGCGCAGGCCAGACAGAAGCCGATGAAGCCCGAAGGCGTGCACGCCTACCGCGCGGCGCACTAGCGCGCGGCCCCCGCGCAAGAGGGCGACAGGTCAGGGCGCGCGCAGCCAGGCCAGGGCCGCGTCGCGGTCGACGAAGGCCTTGAGCTCGACGCCGGCGTTGTGCGCGGTCGACTCGAGAAAGTGCGCCTCGTCGGCCCGTTCGGCGCGCTCCAGGAAGGCGGTCCTGACCGCCTTCGGCACCGGCTGGGGCAGGTTGCGTACCAGGAAGTAGATCCGGCCGGACGACGCTTTTCCCTCGAGCGCGCGCACGTCGGCCAGCACCTTTTTCGGCCGCTCGGCCAGCACCAGGTCGAAATAGCGCCTGACCACGTCGACCACGTTGGCGTCGCCTACCCGGCCGCCGAAGGTGACGACCAGCACGTCCGCCTCGACGCTGCTGCTGATTTCGAAGTCCATCGCGCGCCAAGCATACGCCCGGCGCGGGCCGGCTAGCGTCCTTTCCAGACCGGCTTGCGCTTGTTGAGGAAGGCGTCCATGCCCTCGCGGAAGTCTTCGCTCATGTAGCACATCAGCACCAGGTCGTTGCCCTCGCCGTGAGGGATCGACGGCCGCAGCCGCCGCACCGCCTCCTTGGTCGCCTGCAGGGTGAGCGGCGCAAGGCTCGCGACGTGGCGCGCGAGCTC
>JBAUTD010000584.1:0-3751 GCA_049582045.1 Burkholderiales bacterium | reverse complement strand
CCGCCTGGCGGCGATCCGCACCCTTGCGCGGTCCGGCAACTCCAAGACCGAGACCCTGCTGCTGCCGCTGGTGGCGAAAAAGCCCGACGGCAGCTGGGCCGAGCCCGACGCCGAGATCCGCGGCGCGGCGCAACGGAGCCTTGCCGATGTGCGCGGCCGGCTCGCCTGGGGCGAGCGCCTCGGGCTGCTGTTCGCCGGAGCGAGCCTGGGCAGCATTCTGATGATCGCCGCGCTCGGGCTGGCGATCACCTATGGCCTGATGGGCGTGATCAACATGGCGCACGGCGAGCTGATGATGCTTGGCGCCTACGCCACCTACGTGGTGCAGAACCTGTTCCATGCCTACCTGCCGGGCGCCTTCGACTGGTACCTGGCGGCGGCGGTGCCCGCCGCGTTCGCGGTTTCGGGGGGGGTCGGCATGATTCTCGAGCGCACCGTCATCCGCTGGCTCTACGGCCGGCCGCTCGAGACGCTGCTCGCGACCTGGGGCATCAGCCTGGTGCTGATCCAGACGGTGAGGTCGCTGTTCGGCGCGCAGAACGTCCAGGTCGACAACCCGAGCTGGATGTCGGGAGGCGTGCAGGCGCTGCCCAACCTGGTGCTGCCCTACAGCCGGATCGTGATCATGTTGTTCGCCGCGGGGGTGGTGGCCGGGATCTGGCTCCTGCTCACGCGCACGCGGCTGGGGCTGTACGTGCGCGGCGTGACCCAGAACCGCGCCATGGCGAGTTGCGTCGGCGTGCCGACCGCGCGCGTCGACACGCTGGCTTTCGGCCTCGGCTGCGGGATCGCGGGGCTGGCCGGCTGCGCGCTGTCACAGATCGGCAACGTCGGCCCGGCGCTCGGCCAGGCCTATATCGTCGACTCGTTCATGGTGGTGGTGCTGGGCGGCGTCGGGCAGCTCGCCGGCACCGTCTACGCGGGCATCGGGCTGGGACTGGTCAACAAGCTGCTCGAGTCCTGGTCCGGCGCGGTGCTGGCCAAGATCGCAGTGCTGGTGTTCATCATCGTCTTCATCCAGAAGCGCCCGCAGGGCCTGTTCGCGCTCAAGGGCCGGGCGGTCGAGGCATGACCCGGCTGTTCGGTCCGCGCGGCTGGCTTGCGCTCGTCGCGTTCGCGCTCGCGCTGCTGCTGGTGGTGCCGGTACTGGCCCTGGTCGTGCCGGAGGGCAGCGCGCTGCACCTGTCCGAGTACTGGGTGGGTCTGTGCGGCAAGTTCCTCTGCTACGCGATCGTGGCGGTCGCGATGGACCTGGTGTGGGGCTATGCCGGCATCCTGTCGCTCGGGCACGGCCTGTTCTTCGCGCTCGGGGGCTACGCGATGGGCATGTACCTGATGCGCCAGATCGGGCTGGACGGCGTCTACCACAGCCCGCTGCCGGACTTCATGGTGTTCCTCGACTGGAAGGCCTACCCCTGGTACTGGAGCTTCACCGAGCACTTCTGGTACTGCGCGGCGCTGGTGGTGCTGGTTCCGGGGTTGCTCGCCTACGTGTTCGGCTGGTTCGCGTTCCGCTCGCGCATCAAGGGCGTGTATTTCGCGATCATCACCCAGGCGCTTACCTACGCCGCGCTGCTGCTGTTCTTCCGCAACGACACCGGCTTCGGCGGCAACAACGGCTTCACCGACTTCAAGCGCATCCTCGGCATTCCGATCGCGACGCCGCAGATGCGCGTCGCCCTGTTCATGCTGAGCGCCGGGGCGCTGCTCGGCACATTGCTGCTCGCGCGCTGGCTGGTCACCTCGAAATTCGGCCGGGTGCTGGCCGCGATCCGCGACGCCGAGCAGCGGGTCATGTTCTGCGGCTACAACACCGAGCACTACAAGCTGTTCGTGTTCACCCTGTCGGCGGTGCTGTGCGGCATCGCCGGGGCGCTGTACGTGCCGCAGGTCGGGATCATCAATCCGAGCGAGATGTCGCCCGCGAACTCGATCGAGATCGCGATCTGGGTCGCGGTCGGGGGGCGCGGCACGCTGGTCGGCGCGTTGCTCGGCGCGTTCGCGGTGAACGGCGCGAAGAGCTTCTTCACCCAGGCCTTTCCCGAGATTTGGCTCTACTTCCTCGGGCTGCTGTTCATCCTGGTGACCCTGTTCCTGCCGCAGGGCGTGGTCGGCGCACTGCGCCTGCTGCGCCCGGGCAAGCGGGCGGAGGCGGTGTGAGCAGCATGGCGGAGCCGGTGGCGCTCGACTCGGCGTCCCCGCCCGCGGGCGAGGCGGTCTACGGCCGCATGGCGAGCAGCGAGGTCGACACCAGCCACGGCGCGATCCTGTACCTGGAGGACATCAGCGTCAGCTTCGACGGCTTCAAGGCGCTCGACAAGCTCTCGCTCAGCATCGACGTGGGGGAGTTGCGCTGCGTGATCGGGCCCAACGGCGCGGGCAAGACCACAATGATGGACGTGATCACCGGCAAGACGCGGCCGGACGAGGGCACGGCGTACTTCGGCCAGGCGATCGACCTCGCGCGCCTCACCGAGGCCGAGATCGCGCAGGCGGGGATCGGGCGCAAGTTCCAGAAGCCGACCATCTTCGAGCAGCACACGGTGTTCGAGAACCTGGAGCTCGCGATGAAGGCCGACAAGCGGGTGCGCCGCACGCTGTTCGCGCGCCTGTCCTCGGACGAGCGCGACCGCATCGCCGCCATGATCGAGCGCGTCGGTCTCGCCGGCGCCGCCGACCGCGTCGCCGGTCTGCTTTCGCACGGGCAGAAGCAGTGGCTCGAGATCGGAATGCTGCTGATGCAGGAGCCGAAGCTGCTGCTGCTCGACGAGCCGGTGGCCGGCATGAGCGACGACGAGACCGAGCGTACCGCGGAGCTGTTCCTGTCGCTCGCCGGCAGTCACTCGCTGGTCGTGGTCGAGCACGACATGGCGTTCGTCGCGCGCATCGCGCGCAAGGTCACCGTGCTGCACGAGGGCAGCGTGCTCGCCGAGGGGCCGCACGAGCAGGTGCAGGCCGACCCGCGCGTGATCGAGGTCTACCTGGGGCGCTGACATGCTCGCGATCGAGGGCCTGAACCAGTACTACGGCGGCAGCCACATTCTCAGGGACCTGTCGTTCGAGGTGCCCGCGGGCAAGGTGACCACGCTGCTCGGGCGCAACGGCGTGGGCAAGACCACGCTTCTGAAGACGCTGATGGGGTTGATTCCGTCTGCCACCGGTGCCGTGAGCTTCGAGGGCAAGGACATCACGCGCGCCAAACCCTATCAGCGCGCGCGCGCCGGCGTCGGCTACGTGCCGCAGGGGCGCGAGATCTTTCCCCGCCTGACGGTGGAGGAGAACCTTCTGATGGGCGCGCGCAAGGTGCCCGAGCGCATCTTCGAGATGTTCCCGGTCCTGAAGAGCATGCTCGGGCGGCGCGGGGGCGACCTCTCCGGCGGGCAGCAGCAGCAGCTCGCGATCGGGCGGGCGCTCGCGATGCGCCCGCGGCTGCTGATCCTCGACGAGCCGACCGAAGGCATCCAGCCCTCGATCATCAAGGACATCGAGCGCGTGATCCGCGCGCTCGCGGCGAGCGGCGAGATGTCGATCCTGCTGGTCGAGCAGTACTACGACTTCGCCCAGTCGCTCGCCGACCAGTACCTGGTGATGGAGCGCGGCGAGATCATAGCGCGCGGCGCCGGCGCCGACATGGACAAGGACGGCGTGCGCAAGCTGCTGGCGGTATGATCGGCGCATGCAGGTTGCCGAGCCCGTCGCCGCGTCCTGGAAGGCCGAGCTCGCGCTGCGCTTCGAGCGCGTCGGCGCGCGC
>JBAUTD010000583.1:0-2884 GCA_049582045.1 Burkholderiales bacterium | reverse complement strand
CCGTTCGATCAACGATGACGTCCTGTTGTCGCCGCCCAGCGACAGGGAACCGCGTCAATGGTTCGTTATAATCACGTTTCTCCGAGCTGAGAAGAGGAGCCATGCAGAGCTTGTCCGCCCGCTGGATCTCCCGCGCCGTCGCGTTCCTCGCATCGTCGCTGCTGCTCGTCGCGCTGCCCGCGCGGGCGCAGCTCTCGATCGAGATCACCGGTGCGGGTGCGAACCGAATCCCGATCGCCATCGTGCCGTTCCCCGGCGAGGCGGCGCTGCCGCCGGGCATAACCTCTGTCGTTCGGGCAGACCTGGAGCGAAGCGGACTGTTCCGCGGGCTTGAGGTGCCGCCTCTCACGCCGCAGCCGACGGAGGCGTCGAACGTCGATTACGCCGAATGGCGTTCGCGGCTCGCCGATGCGCTGGTGCTAGGTTCCGTGGCGGCGCGTCCCGACGGCCGCTACGAGGTGCGCTTCAGGCTGTTCGACGTGGTGAAGCAGACGCCGCTCGGCGGGGTCGCCTACACGCTCGCCAAGGACCAGGCACGGGCGACCGCGCATCGCATCGCGGATTACGTGTACGAGAAGCTGACTGGCGTCAAGGGCGTGTTCTCGACCCGTATCGCCTACGTTGTGAAGCGCGGCAATCGTTACGAGCTGCAGATCGCCGACGCCGATGGTGCGGACGAGGAAACGGCACTGGCCTCGCTCGAGCCGATCATCTCGCCCGCCTGGGCGCCGGACGGCAAGCGCCTAGCCTACGTGTCGTTCGAGAACAAGAAGCCGGTGGTCTACGTGCATTCGCTGCTGGACGGAAAGCGGCACGTCGTGGCCAATTTCAAGGGCTCCAACTCCGCCCCGGCGTGGTCGCCTGACGGAACGAAGCTCGCGGTCTCGCTCTCGCGCGACAACGGCTCGCAGATTTACCTCATCAATCCCGACGGCAGCGGCGTGAGACGGCTGACCTACAGCAGCGCGATCGATACCGAGCCGTTCTTCTCGCCCGACGGCCAGTTTATCTATTTCACTTCGGACCGCGGCGGCAGCCCGCAGATCTACCGCATGCCGGCGAGCGGAGGGGATGCCCAGCGCATTACTTTCGAGGGCAGCTACAACGTTTCTCCGCGTGTGAGCCCGGACGGCAAGAGCCTCGCCTACATCGCCCGCAACAGCGAGGGCAAGTTTCAGGTCGCCCTGCTCGACCTTACGACTCAACAGGTACAGATACTGACCGACAGCGACCGTGACGAATCTCCTAGCTTTGCGCCCAACGGTCGAATGATCCTGTACGCGACCGTCATCGATGGCCGCGGCGTGCTGTCTGCGGTGTCGATCGACGGCCGGGTCAGGCAGCGCCTCACCGTCAATGCGGGCGATGTGCGCGAGCCGGCCTGGGGACCCTTTATCCAGTAATAGGAGACAGACATGCGCGTAATCCTTATCGCAGCCCTCCTCGCGGTGCTTGCGGCCTGCGCGAGTACGGGGACGGGGACGCAGGAGCAATCGCCGGCCGGCGTCGAGGATCGCAGCCCGGGCGCGACCGGGGCCCAGAGTCAGGGAGTCGGAAGCCAAGGGGTCACCGGGGTCGACCTCACCGGGCAGAAGGGGGGCGCCGCGATGAACCCGCTGACCGATCCCTCGAATATTCTGTCGAAGCGCTCTATCTATTATGATTTCGACAAATTTGACGTCAAGGACGAATACAAGCCTATCATCGAGGCTCACGCCGCTTATCTGCGCAGTCATCCGGACACCAAAGTGCTGATACAGGGCAATACCGACGAGCGCGGCAGCCGGGAATACAACGTCGCGCTCGGACAACGGCGCGCCGACGGGGTGAAAAAGCTGCTCCTGCTGCTGGGCGCGAAGGAGGACCAGGTCGAGGCGGTCAGCCTGGGCGAGGAAAAGCCCAAGGCACAGGGCACCAGCGAGGAAGCCTACGCGCAGAACCGGCGCTGCGATATTCTCTACAAGGGTGAATATTGATGCGTGACCTGGGCGCACGGCTGATGCTGGTCGGCGCGCTGCTGGCGCCGTTTGCGCTCCCGGGCGGCGCGCACGCCGCCCTGTTCGGCGATGACGACAAGCTGAATGCGTTGCGCGCGCAGGTCGACGCGAACCAGAAGGCGCTGGAGGACAGGCTGTCCAAGCTGGAGGCGAGCGCGGCGGACCGCGGCGCAATCCTCGATTTGTCCGGGCAGCTTGATCAGCTTCGCTCGAGTCTCGCGCGCCTGCGCGGCCAGGTCGAGGTGCTGACGAACCAGATCGATACGGCGGAGAAGCGCCAAAAGGATCTCTACCTCGACATCGACACCAGGCTGCGCAAGCTCGAGCAGGCGCGCGAGCAGGCCACCGCCGCGGCCACGCAGCCGGCGGCGGGCGAAGCGCCCGTCACGCCGGCCGAGACCAAGGCCTACGAAGCCGCGCTGAATCAATTCAAGCTCGGCAATTATCCGCTCGCGATCTCCGCGTTCGAGGGCTTTCTCGTCACCTACCCGTCGAGCTCGCTCGCCCCCTCGGCGCAGTACTGGATCGGCAACGCCTACTATGCGCAGCGCGACTACAAGAAGGCGATCGCGAGCCAGGAAAAACTGTTGTCGGCATGGCCGGACAGCTCCAAGGCGCCCGATGGAATGCTGAATATCGCCAGCTCGCAGGAAGCAAGCGGTGATCGGCGCGGCGCGCGCAAGACGCTCGAGGATCTGCTGGCGAAGTACCCCGCCAGCCCTGCGGCGGCGAGCGCGAAGCAGCGTTTGCAGGGAATGCGGCGCTGACGCTGAACGCGGTCGTTCTGCTCTCGGGCGGGCTCGACTCCGCAACCACACTTGGCTGGGCGCTGCGCGAGGGCTTCAACTGCCATGCGCTTTCGGTCGACTACGGCCAGCGCCACGCGG
>JBAUTD010000582.1:0-1562 GCA_049582045.1 Burkholderiales bacterium | reverse complement strand
ATCCTGCGCGTGGCGGCCTCGCAGCTGCCTTACACGTACCGCCTCGACGACAGCCAGGCGATGGCGGCGGGCAACGCGCTCTCGAGCCAGGCCGAAGTGGTGGTGGGCGCGCGCATTTCGAAGTCCGGCAACGCGCTGCCCCAGCCGGGCGACCTCGAGGGCGCGAGCGCCCCGGTGGCGCCCGGAGCGAGCGGGCTCAATATCGCGATCGACCGGGTCGTGCGATAGGCGGCTTGATTTCGATCAAACCCGCCGGCCGCGGCGGGCGCATAGTGGCGGCAGGCTGAAAGCGGGGAACAAGCGGGGATGGAGACGGTTCGTACGGACGTGGCGATCATCGGCGCAGGAGGCGCGGGACTGCGCGCCGCGATCGCCCTGGCCGAAGCCGATCCGAAGCTGCGCGTCACGCTGATCTCCAAGGTCTATCCCATGCGCAGCCACACCTGCGCGGCCGAGGGGGGCGCGGCAGGGGTGATCAAGCCCGACGACAGCCTCGAGCATCATTTCAACGACACGGTGGGCGGCGGCGACTGGCTGTGCGACCAGGACGCGGTCGACTACCTGGTCGAGCAGGCGCCCAGGGAACTCGTCCAGCTCGAGCACTGGGGCTGTCCCTGGAGCCGCGACGCGGACGGCTCGGTGGCGGTGCGGCCGTTCGGCGGCATGAAAAAGCAGCGCACCTGGTTCGCCGCGGACAAGTCCGGCTTCCACATCCTGCACACGCTGTTCCAGACCTCGCTCAAGTATCCCTCGATCGAGCGCCTGGACGAGTACTACGCGACCGAGCTGCTGGTCGACGACGGCCGCTGCCAGGGCCTGACCGCGATCGAGATGCGCAGCGGCCAGATGCGCGAGATACGCGCCCGCGCGGTGATCATCGCCGGCGGCGGCGCGGGGCGCATGTTCCCGTTCACCACCAACGGCGCGATCAAGACCGGCGACGGCATGGCGCTCGCCTACCGCGCCGGCGTGCCGCTCAAGGACATGGAGTTCGTGCAGTACCACCCCACCGGCCTGCCGAGCACCGGCACGCTGCTGACCGAGGCCTGCCGCGGCGAGGGCGGGGTGCTGCTCAACAAGCACGGCCGGCGCTTCCTGCAGGACTACGGCATGGGGCCCGAGACGCCCCTGGGCAAGCCGGTGCTCAAGACCATGGAGCTCGGCCCGCGCGACCGCGTGAGCCAGGCGTTCTGGCACGAGCAGCAAAAGGGCAACATGGTCGCCACGCAGTGGGGCGACGCGATGCTGCTCGACATGCGGCACCTGGGCGAGAAGAAGATCAACGAGCGCCTGCCGCTGGTGCGCGACATGTCGATCAGCTACATGGGCGTCGACCCGGTCACCGACCCGGTGCCGGTGCGCCCGGTGGTGCACTACATGATGGGCGGCATCCACACCGACATCCGCGCCGCGACACCGCTCGCGGGCCTGTTCGCGGCGGGCGAATGCGCCTGCGTGAGCATCAACGGCGCGAACCGCCTGGGCTCCAACTCGCTCACCGAGCTGCTGGTGTTCGGCCGCCGCGCGGCGTTGAGCGCCGCCGAGTACCTGGCCTCCAGCGC
>JBAUTD010000581.1:0-1559 GCA_049582045.1 Burkholderiales bacterium | reverse complement strand
GCTCAGAACCGCTCGGACCACATCCCAACAAGCTGAGCAACCCCAAAAACAGCACAACCCGACAGCCGGCCCGAGGGATGATTCCCGCCCGATCCCCTTGACTCCAGGGTGCTGGGCAAAATCCGGGCCGGCCGGCGACAATCCCGTATAAGATTTTAATTTTCTTGACTATTAACACGTTGATAGATGTCTTGCAAGAGGTTTTTGGCCTGGGCCAGTTGTCCGACGGTGCCCGCCTGAGCCAGTCGGATCTTGAGCACGTGGTCGGGGGTGAGCTCAAAGCGGTCCGGCTCGCTGAGAATCAGGTCCACCAGGGCGGAGGGGGCCTTCGGGTGGGCCTCGGAAAACTTCAGCACCAGGCGCTGGTCCTTCAGGTCCAACCGCGACACACCGGCGTGGCGGGCCAGTACCTTGAGCATGATTTTAAACAGCAGGTGGGTCCCCTCCTCGGGCAGTGGCCCGTAGCGGTCGTTCACTTCTGTGCGAATGTCTGCAATGTCCTGGAGCTGCTCGGCGCGGGCCAGGCGGCGGTAAAGCGCCATGCGCTGGTCAATGTCCGGCACGTAGCGCTCGGACAGGAATGCCGACAGCGGGATGTTGACCTCGGGATCCAGCGGGTGCGCTACCGGCTCGCCCTTCAAATCGGCGACGGCCTCCTCCATGAGCTTGAGAAACATGTCATAGCCGACGGCCGCGATGTGTCCCGACTGGGAGGCGCCCAGGATCGTCCCGCCGCCGCGGATCTCCAGATCGTTCATGGCGATCTGGAAACCGGCCCCCAGGTCGCTATGCTCCATGAGAACCTTCAGCCGCTTGCGGGCGTCGGCAGACAGCAGGCTCTCGTCCGGGATGAGCAGGTAGGCATAGGCCTGCTCGTCCGCCCGGCCCACCCGGCCTCGCAGCTGGTACATCTGGGACAGCCCGAAGCAGTCCGCCCGGTCGACGATCATCGTGTTGGCGGAGGGAATGTCGAGGCCGGACTCGATGATGGTGGTACAGACCAGCATGTCGATGTCCCGATTCAGAAAACGGACCATGACCCGCTCCAGTTCGTCTTCCGCCATGCGCCCGTGGGCCACATCGAGCCGGACCTCGGGGACCAACTCCTTGAGCGTGCCGGCCATCGCATGGATGCTGTGAATGTTGTTGTGGACGAAGAAGATCTGGCCCTGCCGCCGCAGCTCGCGGCGGATGGCCTCGGCCACCACGTTCTGGTCGAACTCGCAGATGTAGGTGATGATCGACTTGCGGTATTCAGGCGGGGTCTGGATCAGACTGATGTCCCGGACCCCCGCGAGCGACAGGTGCAGTGTTCTTGGAATCGGTGTGGCGGTCAGGGCGAGCACGTCGACCGAGGCACGCAGGCTCTTGAGCTTTTCCTTGTGCCGGACCCCGAAGCGCTGTTCCTCGTCGAGCACGAGCAACCCCAGGTCCTTGAACGCCACATCCTTTTGAATCAGCCGGTGGGTCCCGACGACGATGTCGATCGCGCCTGATTTCAAGCCCGCGAGGATGGCCTGCTGCTCCGCGCGGGAACGAAAACGGCTCAGGCAGGCAAC
>JBAUTD010000580.1:0-4363 GCA_049582045.1 Burkholderiales bacterium | reverse complement strand
CGCGGGCGCGACTATCACAAGCTGATGCGCGTGCGGCTGCAGAAGCTGTGCGACCGCGTCACGGCCGAGGCGGGCGCGTTCGGCCACCGGGTGTTCGCGGACTCGGCGCCGGTGATGGAGGTCGAGCTGGCGGCGCGGGCCGGGATCGGCTGGCGCGGCAAGCACACCCTGTTGCTCGCGCGCGAGGCGGGTTCCTGGTTTTTCCTGGGCGAGATCTACTGCGACCTGCCGCTGCCGGCCGACGCTCCCGCGACCGAACACTGCGGCAGCTGTACGCGGTGCATCGACGTCTGTCCGACGCAGGCGATTCGCGCACCCTACCGGCTCGACGCGCGGCGCTGCATCTCCTACCTCACGATCGAGCTCAAAGGCGCGATTCCGCAGGAGCTGCGCGCGCTGATCGGCAACCGGGTCTACGGCTGCGACGACTGCCAGCTGGTCTGCCCCTGGAACGGATTCGCCCAGCCCGGCGCGGAGGAGGACTTCCGGGCGCGCAACGGGCTCGACGGCGCGACGCTGATCGAGCTCTTTTCGTGGAGCGAGGACCGGTTCGACGCACGCATGCGCGGCTCGGCGATCCGCCGCATCGGCTACGAGCGCTGGCTGCGCAACCTCGCGGTCGGGCTCGGCAATGCGCCGCGCGCGCCCGAAGTGCTTGCGGCGCTGCGCGCGCGCGCGGATCATCCGTCGCAGCTGGTGCGCGAGCACGTCCAATGGGCATTGTCGCGACATGAATGACTGGCGTCCCGATCCGCTGTTCGAGGGCTTCGAGGCGAAGACCTTCGATTTTGCGCCGGACTACGACGGCGCGGTCGTGGCCACGCTGGTGCGCCTGCCAGCCGGCAACGCGCCGCGCGGCGCGGTGCTCTATGTCCACGGTTTCGTCGATTACTTCTTCCAGCGTCACATGGCGTTGCGCTTCGCGCAGGAAGGCTATGCTTTTTATGCGCTCGACCTGCGCAAGCACGGCCGTTCGCTGCTTGCGCACCAGCATCCGTGCTTTTGCAAGCGCATCGACGAGTACTACCCGGAGATCACGCGCGCGCTCGAGGAGATCGGCCAGCCGGCGCTGCTCGCCGGGCATTCGACCGGCGGGCTGCTGTGCTCTCTCTACGCCGCCGAGGGCGAGCACCGCGATCGGCTGCGCGCGCTGTGGCTCAACAGCCCGTTCTTCGAGTTCAACTCACTGACGACCAGTCGCCTGCAGACGCGCTTCGCGGTCGCCCTAGGCAGAGTGTTTCCGTTCCTGAACAATCCGCGCGCGCTCAGTTCCGCCTATGTGAAAAGCCTGCACCGCAGTTTCGGCGGCGAATGGGACTTCGACCTGCGCCTGAAGCCGGTGCAGGGATTCCCGGCCTATTTCGGCTGGCTCGCGGCGATCGCGGATGCACACGCCCGGGCGCACGCTGGGCTCGGGCTGCAGTTGCCCGTGCTGTCGATGCATTCCGACGAGGCCGATATCGTGCTCGACTGGCGCGACACCGCGCGCTGGAGCCGCACGCTCGGCCCGCAGGTGAGCGTGCTCGCCTTCCCCGGAGGGCTGCACGACCTGGTGTTGTCGCGCGCGCCGGTGCGCGAGGAGGTTTTCAGGCAGCTTTTTTCCTGGGCGGAACGAGCCACAGCGTGACGAGCGTCGTGAGCGCCCAGAAGACGTACAGCGCGGCGAACAGCCGTTCCGGCGCGTCGTAGTAGAGCAGGGCCTGGACCCAGCGGCCCATGAACGAGCGTGGCTGCAGGCCGCCGCGCAGCAGGTCTTCCCACACGGTGAGCGGACAGGCGACGCCGAGCAATGCCTCGAGCGCGACGACCGCGATCGCAGCGAGGTGAAGCCGGCGGAACCATGGGTTTCGCACCCAGCGCCAGCCCGCCGCGGCGCCCAGCCAGACGAGCAGCAGGCCGCCGGTAATGAAGGCGGCGATCAGGAAGTGCGCGACGAGCAGCGCGTCGGCGGCTATGCGGGGCCCTTCGCCTGCGGCCGACGCGGATCGGCGATCCATTCGCTCCAGGAGCCGGCGTAGATGCGCGAGCCGCGCAGGCCGGCGACTTCCATCGCCAGCAGGTTGTGGCAGGCGGCGACGCCGGAGCCGCAGTAGTGCACCACTTCGGCCGGGTCGCGCTCGCCGAGCAGCGCGCCGAGCTCCTGCTTCAGCGCCTCGGGCGTCTTGAACGTGCCCTCGGGCGTGAGGTTCTCGGCATTGAACCGGTTGCGCGCGCCGGGAATTCGGCCGGCCACCGGATCGATCGGCTCGGCCTCGCCCAGATATCGGGCGGGCGCTCGCGCGTCGAGCAGGAGCATGTCCTCCGCGCCGAGACGTCGCTCGACGAAATCCACATCGGCGTTCATTTCCGGGCGCAGGCGGGCGACGTAGTCGGTGGCGGGGAAGGAGGGAACCTCGGCGGTGACTTCGCGTTCCTCCTCCAGCCACTTGGCCAGGCCGCCGTCGAGCACCGCGACGGCGTCGTGCCCGAGCCAGCGCAGCATCCACCACAGGCGCGACGCCATGGCGCCGTTGTTGGCGTCGTAGGCGACGACCTGCTCGCCCGGCCGCAGGCCCTGGCGTCCCAGCCAGGCGACGAATGCGACCGGGTCCGGTAGCGGGTGGCGCCCGTTGCGGCCGTTCGGCGCCGCCGACAGGTCGCGGTCGAGGTGGGCGAACAGCGCGCTGCGGATGTGCGCATGGGCGTACTGCTGCTCGCCCAGATAGGGCCTGGAGAGGTCGTGGCGGCAGTCGAACACGCGCCACTCCGGGTGGCGCGCCAGCTCGGCGGTCGAAACGAGCGTGGTGTGCCCCATGCTATGCGGCCGCCGGCCGCCCGAGGCGCGCGCGCAGCCACTCGTGGAAGTGCAGCATCGTGTCCTCGAGTGGCGACTGGTATGGCCCGGCGTCGTCCTGGCCCTGCTCGTAGAGCGCGCGGCGCCCGCGCGCGACGCGGGCGCACAGCTCGCCGTCCTCGGCCGCGGTCTCGAGATAGGCCGCCTGCTGCGCCTGGACGAATTCGCGCTCGAACAGCGCGATCTCCTCCGGGTAGTAGAACTCGACCACATTGGTGGTCAGGGCAGGTCCGCGCGGCACCAGGGTCGAGATCACGAGCACGTTGGGGTACCACTCGAGCATCACGTCGGGATAGTACGTCATCCACAGCGCGCCCTGTTTCGGCGTGCAGCCCTCGAGCCGGCCGAGGCAGGCCTGCTGCCAGCTGCGGTAGGCCGGCGTTCCGGGCGCCGTGAGGCCGGCCTTGGCGCTCATGATCTGCACCGACCAGTCTTCGCCGTATTCGATCCGGAAGTCGTGCAGATCGGCGTAGTTCGACAATCCCGGGTGGAAGGGCTCGACGTGGTAGAGCTCGAGATACAGTTCCAGAAAGATCTTCCAGTTGACCGGATGATCCTCGATCAGCACCCGGTCGAGCACGTAGCCGGAAAAATCGAAATCGCCCGCAACGGAGAGGGCGGCGAGCTCGTTGCGCGGGTCGCGCGGACCGGCGAACAGCAGCCCCCGCCAGCTCGTGAGCGGGCTCGAGGCGAGCCCGAGGCAGGGGGTCTCGGGGTACTGCGGCGCGCCGAGCAGCCCACCGCGCAGGTCGTAGGTCCAGCGATGCAGCGGGCACACGATATTTTCCGCGTGGCCCGAGCCTTCGAGCATGATCGACTGGCGATGGCGGCAGACGTTCGACAGCAGCTCGACGCCGGCGTCGTTCCTGACCAGCATCTTGGCGTGGTCCAGCTGCGGCAATGTGCGGTAGTCGCCCCGATTGGGCACCATCAGCTCGTGCCCGACGTAGTTCGGCCCGGCCTCGAGCACCCGCTTCTTCTCCAGGGCGAAGATTTCCGGGTCGAAGTACCACGCCAGAGGCAACTGGGCGTTTGCCGGCCTGAGGTGGCGAGCTGCGGCGATGTCGGACATCGAAGTCCCCCAAAATAGGGCGCGGAATTCTAGCGCAGACCGGGTTTGACCGGCCAGCACCCGGTCGGCTAAGGTTTCGCTCTCTATGAGCAAGTCTCCCCGGCAAAGTTCCGCCGCCGAAGCCAACCCGCTGTCCGAGCTGAGTTTCGAGAAGGCGCTCGACGAGCTCGAGCGCGTCGTGGCCCGGATGGAGGGCGGCAACCTCAGCCTCGAGCAGGCCCTGGCCGCGCACAAGCGCGGCCTGGAGCTCGCGCGCTTGTGCCAGCAGCGGCTCGAGGCCGCCCAGCAGCAGGTCAAAGTGCTCGAAGGCGAGGTGCTCAAGCCGCTTGCCTCCTCCGGGACCGAGCAAGGTGACGACGGCTGAACCGACTTTCGAGGCCTGGCTGGGCGCGGTCCAGGCGCGCATGGAGGCGGCGCTCGCGCGCCTGCTTCCGGCACCGCAGCTCGCGCCCACGCGC
>JBAUTD010000579.1:0-6086 GCA_049582045.1 Burkholderiales bacterium | reverse complement strand
CCGGCTACGCCGCGGCCTTCGTGCGCACGCGGCCCGAGCTCGCGCGGCCCGACGCCCAGATCTACTTCATCAACTTCTCGACCGCCAAGCGCGGCGGGGTGCTGCATCCGTTCTCCGGCTTCACCGTTTCGGTCTCGCAGCTGCAGGCCGAATCGCGCGGCTGGGTCCGGATCCGCTCGGCCGACCCGCACGCCGCGCCCGCCATCCAGTACAACTATCTCGCGACCGAGAACGACCGCCGCATGATGGTCGAGGGCCTGAAGTTCGCGCGCCGGCTCGCCCGCACGCCGCCGCTCTCGGGCTACGTCGCAGGCGAGTTCCAGCCCGGCGAGCGGGTGCAAAGCGACGACGAATGGCTCGCGTTCTGCCGCGAGGCCGGCGACACGGTGTTTCACCCGACCTCGACCTGCCGCATGGGAACCGACGCGGCATCGGTCGTCGACGAGCGGCTGCGGGTGCGCGGCGTCGAGGGCCTGCGCGTGATCGACGCCTCGGTGATGCCGTCGGTCGTGTCGGGCAACACCAACGCCGCGGTGATCGCGCTGGCGGAGAAGGGCGCGGATATCGTGCTCCGCGATGCTGACATGTGAAAGCCGCTTGACAGGTGCTGCGCTATTGCGAAAGACTGGACGAAAACAACAATCATCCGTCAGGTTCACCGTCAAGGAAAAGGAAGGAGGAGTCCATGCGTTCGTACGGAATCCGCATTTGCGCGCTGGCCGCCGCACTCGGCGCGGCCGCATTCGCCTCGTCGGCGTTCGCCGCCAAGGAGCTGAAGATCGGCGTGATCTACGACTACACCGGCCCGCTGGCGGCCGGCGGCTCGAAGGCCGCGGGGGACGCGACCAAGATCGCGATCGACATGATCAACGAGAGGGGCGGCGTCGACGGCTACAAGATCGTACCGATCTACGCCGACGCGCAGTCGAAGGTCGACGTCGCGATCAACGAGGCGACGCGGCTGATGGACGAGCAGCATGTCGACATGCTGATGGGTTTCTACTCGAGCGCCGAGTGCGTGCCGATCGCGCAGAAGGCCGACGCGCAGAAGCTGTTCACCTGGTACAACGTCTGCATCGCCTCGAGCGTGTTCAAGAACAAGAACCTGCATTACGTGTTCCGCGCCCAGCTTCATTCCGATCAGATCGGAAAGGCTGCCTGCACTTTCGTGAAGGAGATCGCGCAGCCCAAGCTGCACAAGGCGGTGAAAGACGTGCGCGTGGCGATCATCCATGAGGACGGGCCCTACGGCAGCGGCGTCGCGGCGGGCAACGTCGAGGCCTGCGGGGCGGACGGCATGGACATCGTGCTGAAGGAAGGCTACTCCGCCACCGCGCCGGATCTCTCGTCGCTCATCACCAAGCTGCGCCGTGCGCGGCCCGACGTGATCCTGCACACCGGCTACAACCCGGATATCACGCTGTTCTGGCGCCAGGCGCGCGAACAGGGGCTGAAGTGGGACGCCCTGATCGGCCAGGGGGCGGGCTACGGCCAGTACGACAAGCTGCACGCTTCCTTCGGCGACGAAGCCAACTACATCTTCGACGTCGACCCGGTGGCGGCCCAGCTGCTCGATGCGAAGACGCTCAAGCCCGGTCTGGGAGATCTGACGCAGGAGATGGTCAAGCGCTACAAGGCCGCGACCGGCGCCGACGAGGTCCCGCCGCACGCCTCGATGGGATTCAACCAGGCGTGGATCTTCTTCACCGATGTGCTGCCGCGCGCGATCAAGAAGTACGGCGGCATCAGCTCGGAGGACCTGCGCAAGGCGGCGCTCGACACCGACATCCCGGTCGGCGGAACGATCCAGGGCTATGGGGTCAAGTTCTTCCCGCCGGGAACGGCGATGTCGGGCCAGAACGAGCGCTCTTCGCCCGTGGTGATGCAGTACCTGGGGGGCAAGACCAAGATCGTCTGGCCCGCCGCGCTGCGCACCGCGGATCCCGTGATCCCGCTGCCCAAGAGCTCCGCGTACGCGAAGTAGCGCGCTGACACGGGCGCGGAGGGCATGCTCTCGGTCAGCCGGCTCACCAAGCGCTTTGGCGGGTTCACGGCGGTCAACGAGGTCTCGTTCGAGCTCGCGCAGGGCGAGATCCTCGGACTGATCGGGCCGAACGGCTCGGGCAAGAGCACGACCTTCAACCTGATCGCCGGCGCGCTCGCGCCCTCGGCGGGCTCGATCAGCCTGCTCGGGCGCGAGATCGCCGGGGAGCCCGCGAACCGGATCGCGCACCACGGCGTCGCGCGCACGTTCCAGATTCCGCGCCCGTTCCGGCGCCTGTCGGTGGTGGAGAACGTCGCGCTCGCCGCCTATTACGGCCAGCAGGAAAGGCCCTCGCGCGAGACTGCGTTCGCGCAGGCGCGAGAAACGCTGGCCCTGGTCAACCTGCCGGTCGAGGAGTCCGCGCGGGTCGACGGCCTGGGCGCGGCAGGGCTGAAGAAGCTCGAGTTGGCGCGCGCCCTCGCCACCCGGCCGCAGCTGCTGCTCGCCGACGAATCGCTCGGCGGGCTGGACGAGGCCGAGATGCACCAGGCCGCCGACATGCTGGGCGCGATTCGCGCCCAGCGCGGCATCACCATCATCTGGGTCGAGCACATCATGGGTGCGCTGATGCGCATCGTCGATCGCTGCCTGGTGCTCGATCACGGCGAGGTGATCGCCCAGGGCCCGCCGCAGGAGGTGGCGCACGATCCCAGGGTGATCGAGGTTTACCTCGGCACCGACGCCGAGGACGTTCAGGCCACCGTCGCGGCGAGGACCGGCTGATGCTGCGGCTCGAGAACGTGTCGGCGGGTTACGGCAGCTTCCAGGCGTTGTTCGACGTCAGCCTGGAGGTGAACGGCGGCGAGTCGGTGGCGGTGATCGGACCCAACGGCGCCGGCAAGACGACTCTGCTGCGCGTGATCTCGAAGCTCTTGCCGGCGAGCGCGGGTACGGTGTCGATGGAGGGCCGGGCGCTGAACGACGTGCCCTCGCACCAGGTGATCGCGCGCGGCATCGCGCAGGTGCCCGAGAACCGGCGCCTGTTCCCGAAGCTCACGGTCGAAGAGAACCTCAAGATGGGCGGCTTCCTGCCGGCGGCGCGTGCGCGCTACGCCGAGCGCCTGGAGTTCGTGTATTCGCTCTTCCCGCGCATGAAGGAGCGGCGCGCCCAGGCGGCCGGGACGCTCTCTGGCGGCGAGCAGCAGATGTGCGCGATCGGACGCGCGCTGATGTCCGGGCCGAAGCTGCTGCTGCTCGACGAGCCCTCCGCGGGGCTCGCGCCGGTGGTGGTGCAGGCGATTTTCGGCCTGATCAGGCGCATCTGCGCCGAGGGCTACACGGTGCTGATCGTCGAGCAGAACATCCGCCAGGTGCTCAAGGTCGTGGACCGTGCCTACCTGCTCGAGACCGGGCGCATCAAGACGAGCGGCTCCTCGGCCGCGCTGCTCGAATCGGAAGAAATCCGCAAGGCTTACCTGGGGCTCTAGCGATGCAGATATTCGACAGCTTCCTGCTCGAGGCGGTGATCAACGGCATCCTGCTGGGCGGCATCCTGGCGCTGCTCGCGCTGGGATTGAACCTGGTCTTCGGCGTCATCGACGTGGTGTGGATCTGCTACGCGGAACTGATCATGATCGGCATGTACTCCGTGTACTACGCGCACAACGTCTACCACTGGCCGCTCGCGCTCGCCTTCCTCGGCTGCATCCTGCTGGTGGCAGCGCTCGGCGCGCTGCTGCACGTGCTGGTGATCCGGCCCGTGCTCGGCGCCGAGCCGATCAACCAGCTGCTGGTCACCGGCGGGGTGCTGTTCTTCCTGCAGGCGGTGGCGACGCTCGCCTTCGGCGTCGAGTTCAAGAACGTTGGCGTAAGCCTGCCGGCGATGCAGGTGGCCGGCATGTACATCAGTATGGCCCGCCTGATCGCGTTCGGCGTGGCGCTCGGCGGCATGGTGGCCGTGTACCTGCTGCTCAAGCGGACCTACATCGGCACCGCGATCCGCGCCATCTCCCAGGACCGCGGCATCATGCCGCTCATGGGAGTGAACCCGAACCGCATTTTCGTGCTCACCTCGGCGCTCGGCGGCGCGCTCGCGGGACTTGCCGCCTGCCTGCTGGTGCTTCAGTACGACATCCATCCCGCGATCGGGCTTTCGTTCGGACCCATCACCTTCATGGTGTGCGTGCTCGGCGGTCTGGGCAACATGGTGGGGGGCTTCATCGCCGCGTTCATCTTCGCCCAGTTCATCTCGGTCGGCGGCTATTTCCTCGCGCTCGAGTGGGGCTACGTGCTCGCGTTCCTGTTCTTCATCGGGATGATGTTCTTGCGCCCGCAGGGCATTCTGGGGGCCAAGTGAGATGAACAAGGCGCGCTGGATCGGCCTCGCGCTGCTGGCTGCGGCTCCGCTCGCCGGCATGGGTGACTACCCGCTGCACCTGAGCATCCTGTGCCTGCTGTGGGCGTTCGTCTATACCGGCTGGGCGATCATGGGGCGCCTTGGAATGGTGAGCCTTGGGCACGGCGCGTTCCTCGGCGTCGGCGCCTACGTGGTGGTGATGGGCTGGAACCATTTTCACGTTTCGCCCTGGCTCGGCCTTCCGCTCGCGCTCGCGGCCACCGCCGCACTCGCGTTCCTGATCGGCTACCCGTGTTTTCGCTTCAAGATCGTGGGCCATTACTTCGCACTGGTCACGCTCGCGCTGTCGGAGGTGGTCAGGCTGATCATCATCGCGTTGCGCGACTACACCGGCGGCTCGCTCGGGGTGACGCCGAAAACGGCGCTCGTCAAGGTCTCGTGGTCGTTGGGCGCGATGCAGTTCTCGTCAAAGCTGGTGTGGTTCTACGTCATTCTCGCGGTGTGGCTCGCCGGGCTGTGGGTCTGGACGCGCGTCGACCGCTCGATGTCGCGCCTCGCGCTCGAGGCGATCAGCCAGGAGGAGGACGCCGCGGCCTCGATCGGCATGAGCGTCACGCGGCTCAAGCTCGGCGTCACAATCGTCTCGGCGCTGATGACCTGCGTCGGCGGCGTGCTGTATGCGCAGTACCAGCTCTACGTGAACCCGGAGACGGTATCCGGCATCGGCATCAGCCTGCAGATGGTGTTCGGCGCGATCGCCGGCGGCATGTTCGTGCGCCTCGGCCCCACGGTCGGCGCGGTGTTCACGCTGCTGCTGGCCGAGGGGCTGCGCCTCGGCCTGGGGCACGATATCCACGGCCTGGACACCACCATTTACGGTCTGATGCTGGTCCTGTTCATCATCTTCATGCCCAAGGGTATCCTCGGGGCTGCGATCGAGGCTTACGAGAAGCGGCGCCGCGCGCCGCGCACCGCGACCGCGTAAGGGGAAACCCCATGGCAGAGTTCGACTACGTCGTGGTGGGCGGCGGCTCCGCGGGCTGCGTGCTCGCGGCGCGCCTGTCGGAGGATCCGGCGGCGCGCGTGTGTCTGATCGAGGCGGGCCCCTCGGACGATAGCGCGCTGGTCACCACGCCGGTCGGGGCCGCGCTTCTGGTGCCGACGCGCATCCGCAACTGGGCGTTCGAGACGGTGCCGCAGGAGGCGCTCTACCAGCGCCGCGGCTACCAGCCGCGCGGCAGGATGCTCGGGGGCTCGAGCTCGATGAACGCGATGATCTACATGCGCGGCCACCCTGCGGACTACGACGATTGGGCGGCCGCGGGCGCGACGGGCTGGGGCTGGCGCGACGTGCTGCCGTATTTCCTGCGTGCGGAGAACAACGAGCGCGGCGCAAGCGATTTCCATGGCGTCGGCGGACCGCTCAACGTGGCCGATCTGCGCTCGCCGAATCCCTTCGCCCGGCTGTTCGTCGAGGCGGCAAAGGAAGCCGGCTTGCCGCAGAACGACGATTTTAACGGCCCGCAGCAGGAAGGCGTCGGCCTGTACCAGGTGACCCAAAAGGGCGGCGAGCGCTGGAACGCGGCGCGCGCCTATCTGCACCCGGCGATGGGGCGGCCGAATCTGGCGGTCTATACCGAGGCGCACGCGCTGCGCGTGCTGTTCGCCGGCAGGCGCGCGAGCGGGGTGGAGATCTGGCGCGCAGGACGCACCGAGACGGTCACGGCCGCGCGCGAAGTGGTGCTC
>JBAUTD010000578.1:0-1588 GCA_049582045.1 Burkholderiales bacterium | reverse complement strand
GCCTGGAAGAACGCCGTCGAGCGAGGGCAGCGCAGGATCCTGGTGTTCGAGGACGACGCCGTGCTGGCGAGCGATTTCGCGTCGCGCTTCGACGGCGCGATGCGCGCCGCCGATCGGCTGCCGCCCGGCTGGCTGGTGTTCCTCGGCGGCGCCGACACCAAGGTGCCAGACAGCTACTTTCTGGCCGCAGGACCGCTGATCCCGCTTCCGATCGCGACCGCGGAAGGCTACGTGACAGACCTGGAGGCCGCGCGCAGGCGCCTTGCGTGGCTGGGAGAAAACGAGATCGCGCTGCCCGCTGATCACCTCATCAAACACGCCGACGCCGAGCTCGGCATCGCGCACTTCTGGCTGCGGCCGCCGATCGTCGAGCAGGGTAGCGTGCTCGGACTGTTCGAGAGCGTGCTCGACGCGCACCGGCGCAAGCACAGCCGCGCGTTCAACATTCTGCGCAACCGCTGGAACAAGTTCCAGCGCCACCGCCTGCGCGGGTGGCTCGTGCGCGCGCGCATAATGCTGAAATCGAAATGAAATCGATTCGGTCTCCGCTCGAACTCGCACGCTGGCTGCTCGCCGCGGAAATGGTGGCGCTGCTGTTCTCGCCTCCGCTCACCAACCTGGTCGAGCTGGCGCTCTATCTGGTCATGCTCGCCTCCGACGAGCTGCGATCAAGATTCGTGCGCGCGGTGCGCCAACCGATGGTGCTCGGCGCGCTCCTGTTCCTCGCCGTAGTGACCGTAGGTCTCGCCTACAGCATCGGCAGCTGGCACGACACCTGGGGCATGTGGTGGGGCTGGCGGAAACTGCTCTTGCTGCCGATCGCCGCTGCGCTGTTCGATGACCCCTCGTGGAAGCGCCGACTCGCCTTGATTCTCGTTGCCGTGGCGGCGCTATGCGCGCTCGTTTCGTACGCGGGCATCCTGCTGCACGTCACCTACTACCTCTACGAGCCCGGCGTGGTGATCCGAAACCACGCGACTCAGGGAATGATGTTCTCGGTGGCGGCATTCGCTGCCGTGCTGCTGATGAAGGCGGGGGCGCCTTCGCGCGGGGAACGTCTGTTCCTCGCCGCGGCCGCGCTGCTGCTCATCACCAACGCGGTATTCGTCACCACCGGGCGTAGCGGCTACCTGGTGGCGGCAGTGCTTACGGTGGTGTTGGTCCTGGGCTGGCTCGACCGGGACCGGACGAGCCTTTTGAAGCGGCTCGGCTTCGCGTTCGGCGCGCTCGTGCTCGCGCTGGTGGTTCTCGCGTCTTCGCCGGTAGTGCGCCACGGCGTCCTGAAAGGCATCCACGAAACGCAGCGCGCCTTGCACCATTCCGAGGCGATCACCTCGATGAGCGAGCGCGTCGTGTACCTGCGCAACACGCTCGAGCTGATCGCCGCGCGACCGCTGCTCGGTTACGGCACCGGCGCGTTCACGGAAGCCTATCGCAGGCATGTCGCCGGACGCACCGGTGTCGACGGTCTGGTCGCGCACGATCCGCATAATCAATATCTCAATATCGCCACCGAGAACGGCCTGCTCGGGCTGGCGGTGTTTCTGTGGTTCCTCGCCGCGGCCCTGCGCCAGCGCGCCAGCCAGCC
>JBAUTD010000577.1:0-2422 GCA_049582045.1 Burkholderiales bacterium | reverse complement strand
GGTCCGTGTCGCTGCCGTAGAGCGCCAGGTCCCGCGCAGCCTGGGCCGGCTCGGCCCGGACGCCGTCCCACAGCGCGGGGTCGAAGCTGAGCAATTTCTCGAAGCCGAAGTCGCGCTTTGCGCCAGGTGCGCGGCCGCGCGCCATGGCCGCCGCCTCGATCAGCAACGTGCCGCCGCCGCACATCGGGTCGAGCAGGGGCTCGCCCGGCGTCCAGCCCGAGAGCATCACCAGGCCCGCGGCGAGGTTCTCGCGCAACGGCGCCTCGACCGTCTCCCCGCGCCAACCGCGCTTGAACAGCGGCTCGCCCGAGGTGTCGAGGTACAGTGCGCCGCGGCGCTGCTCGAGAAAGGCGTGCACCCGCACTTCCGGACGCGCGCGCTCGATGCTCGGGCGCCGCCCGAGCGCGTCGCGGAATCGATCGCAAATCGCGTCCTTGATGCGCAGCGTAATGAATTCGAGGCTCTTCAGCGGGCTCTTCTGCGCCGTGACGTTCACCCGCAGCGTGCGCTCGACGGCGAACAGCGCGGGCCAGTCGACGGCGCGCGCGGCGGCGTAGACGTCGTCCTCGCGTTCATATGAGAACTCGGCCACCCGCCACAGCACGCGCGAGGCCAGGCGCGACCACAGGTTGGCCCGGTAGCAGGCGCGCCAGTCGCCGGAAAACGAGACCCCGCCGGGGACCGCGGCCGCATTGCGCGCCCCCAGCTTCGAGAGCTCGGTGGCGAGCAGCGCCTCGAGCCCGCGCGGGCAAGGAGCGAAGAAGCCCTGATCAGAACGGCTTGAGGACAACCAGGACCACCGCGCCGATGAGGATCAGGACCGGAAACTCATTGAACCAGCGAAACCAGACGTGGCTCTTTGCGTTGCGCTCGTACTTGAAGTCGAGCATCAGCTTGCCGCACCAGACGTGATAGGCAATGAGCAACGCCACCAGGAACAGCTTCGCGTGCAGCCAGCCGCCGCTGAAGTGCCAGCCCAGCCACAGCCAGGTGCCGAACACGACGGTCAGGATGCCGCCCGGGGTCATGATGCCCCAGAAGAGCTTGCGCTCCATGATCTTGAAGCGCTCGATCGAGGCGCGGTCGTCCGACATCGCGTGATAGACGAACAGCCGCGGCAGGTAGAACAGCCCGGCGAACCAGGTAACCATGAAGATAATGTGAAGCGCCTTTATCCAGAGCATCGCGGGGCTACCTCGTCAGGCGCCGGAGCGCTCATGTGTGCCAGTTGTGCCGCACGATGCCGCGCAGCACCTGCAGCTTCCTGTGAAAAAAGTGGTCCGCACCCGGCACCACGATCACCGGCAGTTCCTGCGGCCGCGCCCAGTCCAGCACCGATGCGAGCGGCACCGTCTCGTCGCGCTCGCCATGGACCACCAGCGTGCCTTCGGGCACCGGCGGCACCTCGAAATTGCCGACCGCGATGCCGACCAGCAGCATGCGCCGCGGCGCGACCTTCTGCGCCAGCCGGGCCTGCATCGCGGCGCCGAACGAGAATCCCGCGAGCACGAGCGGCAGCTGACTGTACTCGCGCTGGCCCCAGGCGAGCGCTGCGGCGAGATCGTCGACTTCGCCCCGGCCCTGGTCGTGGCTGCCTTCGCTCGCGCCGACGCCGCGGAAATTGGGCCGCAGCGCGACGTAGCACTGCTCGAGCAGCGCACGCGCAAGGGTCTGTACGACCTTGTTGTCGAGCGTGCCGCCGAACAGCGGATGCGGGTGCGCGATCAGCGCCAGGCCGCGCGCGGCGTCGGCCGGGACGTCGATCGCGCACTCGATCCGCCCTGCGGGTCCGGCGAGAAGCTCGCGCCGGGTCGACGCGCGCATCAGATCCTCAACCGCTCGACGATGCGACCGTGCCGGACGTGCTCCTCGATGATCTCGTCGATGTCGCTGCGGTCGACATAGGTGTACCAGATCGCTTCGGGATAGACCACGATGCAGGGGCCTTCCTCGCAGCGGTCCAGGCAGCCGGCCTGGTTGACGCGCACCTTGCCCTCGCCCGCCAGGCCCAACTCCTTGACGCGCTGCTTGGCGTACTCCCGCATCGCCGTCGCGCCCTTGGCGTCGCAGCTGACCCGCTCGGCCGGATCGCGCTGGTTGCAGCAGAAGAACAGGTGCCGCTGGTAGTAGGACATGGGGCTGGAATTCTACAGGCAACGGGCTACTCGGCCGGGCGGCCCCGGCTCGCCGCGAGCCAGATCAGGTAGGCGAGCGCGGCGAACGGCCAGGCCGAGGTCACCAGCTTGGTGAGCCCGTTGAAATTCAGAAAGCGGCCGGGCTGCCATTCCCCCAGCGTCGCCGCGAGATACGGGTTGGCCGGCGCGAGGTTGACCAGCACCGTGGCCGCCATCAGCAGCACTGCCGCGAGCACCAGGCGCCCGACCCGCGGCAGCGCGAGCGCGGCAAAGGCGAGCACCAGGCC
>JBAUTD010000576.1:0-4403 GCA_049582045.1 Burkholderiales bacterium | reverse complement strand
GCCGTTGGTGAGCCGCACACCGCGCCCGTGCACCAGCGTGGCCACGCCGTGGCCGAGCAGGCGGCGCGCGACGAATGCCGCCGACTCGAACGACTTGGACCAGCGCATGAAGTGCACCAGCTCGGCGCCCGAGCCGATCATGATGCCGAACACGGTGAGCTCGGGCAGCGGCGGGCGCAGCCTGGGCAGCCAGGCGCCGAGCTCGCGCCCGTCGAACGCGCTCGCCACGATGGAGCGCCCGCCCGGCTTGCCGCCGGGTGCGTCCGGGTGATAGTCGGAGAAGGCAGCCGACGGATCGAAGCGCAGCGCGGTCTCGCGGGTGAAGAATTCGACCATGCGCGGCCCGTTTGTCAGGAACGCGTCAACCCGCTCGGGGTCGTACTTCTCGCCCGCCTGGTCCAGCAGATAGGTGCTCGCCTCCTCCAGGCTGTCGGATACGCCGATCTCCTTTTGCATCGGGTGATTCGGGATCCACAACCAGCCGCCCGAGCGCGCCGTGGTGCCGCCGAACAGGGTGTCCTTCTCGGCCACGATCACCTCGAGCCCGTGCCTGGCGGCGGTCACCGCGGCCGACAGGCCCCCGGCGCCCGAGCCTATGACCAGCACATCGCACTCCACGCCTTGATCCATTCGTCCTCCCCGGCGGCAATTATGCACGCCGCCGCCGGCGTGCTTTTCGAACCACTACGTTGACAAGGCGCTTACGCCGGAATCTAATCCCCGCGCGGCTGACGCTTCGGGGGGCGGCGGCCCAAAGATTGCAATACAGATTACAAAACAAAATTCCACTGTCGGTGTAAGCACGAAGAGGAGGCACCACGATGTCACGCAATCCGAAACTGCTGCTGGGCGCTGCCGTACTCGCCGCAGCGATGTTCGCCGTACCCGGCGCGCAGGCGCAAGGGCTCAAGCATTACGACTCCAGCAAGAAGACTTTCTGGGAGCATCCGCCCGCGGACTGGTTCCTGGGCGACGAAACCGAGGCGCAGAAGGGCCTTGCCCCGAAAGCGCCGCCGGCCACCGGCGTGCCGATGGACGAGATCCAGGCCACGCTGAAGAACATCAAGCTGCCCAAGGGCTTCCACATCAGCCTGTGGGCGCATGACGTCCCCAGCGCGCGGCAGATGGCATGGGGCGACAAGGGTACGCTGTTCGTCGGCGCGTTCGGCGTGGGCAACGTCTACGCGATCACGGGCCCCGAGGGCAACAAGCAAGTCAAAGTCATCCTCAAGGGCATGACGATGCCGACCGGCATCGCGTTCCGCAACGGCGCGCTGTACGTGGCGGATATCAACAAGATCCTCAAGTACGACAACGCCGAGGCGAATCTCGACAGCATGCCGGCGCCCCAGGTCGTCTACGACGACATGCCGTCGTACGTGGCGCACGGCTGGAAGTACCTTGCGTTCGACAAGGACGGCTGGCTCTGGTTGGCGTTCGGCCCTCCGTTCAACATCGGTCTCCCGCCCACCAGCGTGTCGCAGATCCGGCGCGTCAATCCGGAGAACGGTCTGGCCGAAATCAGGGCGCTCGGCGTTCGCAACAGCGTGGGCGGCGATATCGACCCTCGCACCGGCGACTACTGGTTCTCGGAGAACGCGCGCGACTGGCTGAGCGACAACACGCCGAGCGACAAGCTGAACCATATCTCGCACATGGGCCAGCATTTCGGCTATCCGTACTGCCATCAGGGCAATATCCCCGATCCGAAGTTCGCGATGGGGCACAAGTGCTCGGAGTTCACGCCGCCGGTGCTTAACCTCGGCGCGCACGTGGCGCCGCTCGGCATGAAGTTCTACACCGGCAAGATGTTCCCGGCGAAGTACCGCAACAACATCTTCCTGGCCGAGCACGGCTCGTGGGACCGGCACGTGTACCAGGGCGCACGCATCATGCGCATCATCGTCGACCCGAAAGGCAAGCACGCCAAGCAGGAAGTGTTCGCTTCGGGCTGGCTCAAGGGCAAGCAGGACTTCCACGGCCGTCCGGCCGACGTGATCGTCGCCCCCGACGGCTCGCTGCTGATCGCCGACGATTGGGCCAACGCGATCTATCGCATCAGCTACGGAATGTGAGCCCTGCGCATCCGTAAGCTAGTACGGACAGCTCTCGCGGCGGCGGCGCTATCGGCCGCCGCCGCCGCGGGCGCCGCCGATCCCGCCGCGGGAAAGGCGAAATTCGAACCCTGCCTCGCCTGCCACGGCAGCGGTCCCGCTCCACAAGGCGAGGTCGCGCCGCTGCTCGCGGCGCAGCCCGACAACTTCATCCAGTGGCAGCTGGTCTACTTCCGCACCGAAACGCGCAAGAACGCGTCGATGACGCCGATCTCGCTGCTGCTGAGCAACGAGGACATCCGCAACATCGGCGCCTACCTGTCCTCGCTGCCGCCGCCCAAGCCGCCCGAGGGCAAGGACGAGCGGCCCGATCTCACCGAGGCCGGCCAGCAGCTCGCGATCGCGAACCATTGCGCGAGCTGCCATATGGACGGCTTCGTCGGTAAAGACGCCGTGGCGCGCCTCGCCGGCCAACGCGAGGCCTACCTGCTCAAGGCGCTGCGCGATTTCAAGTCGGGCGCGCGCCGAGGCGGCGGCGTCGCCGCCATGCCGGACGCGGTGTATCCGTTGAGCGACCAGGGCCTGCAGGCGCTCGCTCACTACCTCTCACGCTTGCGCTAGCGTCAGCTCGCGCTTTCGCAAACTTTCCCGGCAGGGGGCGGTCAACCTCCCTTTCACAACGGGAGAGCAGACCATGGCTGACGATCGACGCAAGCAAATGAACCGGCGCGCGGTGCTCAAGGGCGCGGTGCTGCTGGCGGGACTCGCGGCGATTCCCCTCACGGTCGAGGCGGCCGGCACGGCGTCGAAGGCCTCGATGCAGTACCAGGATCACCCCAAGGGAAACCAGGATTGCAGCACCTGCCTGCAGTTCATCCCCGGCAAGTCGGCATCGGCGATGGGCCAGTGCAATGTCGTGGCAGGGCCGATCAGCCCCAAGGGCTGGTGCATCGCTTACGCGAAGAAGTCCTGAGCCGGGCTAGTCCCGCGGCGCCGTCGGGACCCCGATCCCGTCGTAGAGCCAGGCGATGCCCTCGAAGCCGGGCCTGTCGGGATCGGCGCCGGGCTTGGGAGCGAGGAACTGGTTGCGCAGCTCGCGCACCACGCCCGCGGCGTGGTACAGGTCGCCGTAGTAGCGCGAGGTGATCTGTACCCGCGCGGTGCGCAAGTAGCGCTCGTCCTGGTACCAGCGCAACGCCTTCTCCCAGTCGCGGCCCGAGAGCTCGACGTAGGCCGCGAGCACCACCGCGTCCTCGATCGCCATGTTGGCGCCCTGCGCCATGTACTGCAGCGTCGGGTGCGCGGCGTCGCCAAGCAGCGTCACGCGCCCGCGCGACCACTCGCGCACCGGTTCTCGGTCGCACAGCACCCACATCTTCCACGCGTTGATCCTGGCCAGCAGGCGCCGGACCTCCGGGCGCTCCGAGGCAAACTTCTGCTCCAGCTCCTGCGGGTCGCCGTAGACGTTCCAGCCCTCCTCGTACTTGTCGCTGTGGAACACCGCCACCAGGTTGTACAACTCGCCGCGGCGCAGCGGGTAGTGCACCAGGTGCGTTTTCGGCCCTGCCCACAGCACGACGTTGTTCTGCCAAAGGTCGGGCGGCACCTCGGCGCGCTGCAGCACCGCGCGGTAGGCGATGTGGCCCGACACGCGCGGCTTCGCGTCGCCGAGCAGCTGGTTGCGCACGCGCGACCACAGGCCGTCGGCGCCCACCAGCGCGCAGCCCTCGATGCGCTCGCCGTCTTCCATGTGCAACGTCACGCGGGCGCCGTCCTGCTCGAAGCGCAGCACTTTGGCCAGCACGTTCAGCTCGACGTTCCTTTCCTGCTTGCAGGCGTCGAGAAACACCTGGTGCAGGTCGGCACGATGGATCACGCCGTAGAGATAGCCGCCGAAGCGCTCGCGGAACGCCTTGCCGCCGACCGGCAGGCGGATCACCTCCTCGCCCGTCAGTCCGTCCATCATCACCATGTTGTCCGGGTGCACCGAGTAGCCCTCGATCGCCCCGGTCAGCCCGAGCACCTCGAACATGCGATAGACGTTGGGCCCGAGCTGGATGCCGGCGCCGATTTCCTTGAACTCCGAGCCCTGCTCGAACACCCTCACCTTGAGGCCCTTGCGGCCGAGCGCGAGGGCGGCGGCGAGGCCGCCTATGCCGCCGCCCGCGACCAGCACCGGAAGATCCTGCGCCATCGCTTCAGCTCGCTATCAGGTCCGGGCCGACCTCGGCCAGGGTGCGTGCGCCGCACAGCTTGAGCGTGCGCTCGATCTCGTCGGTCAGGATCTCGAGCGCGCGACGCGCGCCGGATTCGCCCGCGGCCGTCGCGCCGTAGAGCGTCGGCCGGCCG
>JBAUTD010000575.1:0-3131 GCA_049582045.1 Burkholderiales bacterium | reverse complement strand
CACGAGCGGAAGCAGCGCGCGCAGCGTCTCCTTCACGTTCGCCTGCAGCGCGATCTCGGTGGGATGGTTCTTGCCGAGCTCCCAGTCGCGCTCGCTCACGTGGATCACCGGCATGCCCTCGGGCAGCGGGTCGACCGGGCTGTAGACCGACATCCGCAGCAGGTCCGCGCCCAGGGCGAGGAGCAGGTCGAACGGCTCGAGCGCGGCGCGCACCTGCTTCTGGTTGCGCGTCAGCGCGCCGAGGTAGGCGCGGTGCTCGGTCGGGAACTGCGCCGCGTACGGGATCGTCTGCTGGTAGACCCCGGCGCCGAGCAGCTCGGCGAGCTCGGCGGCCTCGGCGAAGGCGTCGTGCACCGCGAGCTCCTGGCCGGCGAGGATCACCGGGTTCCTGGCCGCGAGCAGCTTGTTCGCCACGCGCGCGAGCGTCTCGTCGGAGGGGCGGTTGCGCGCCTCGACCCGCGTCGGCGCCGCCGGCGACATCTCGACGCTCTCTTCCAGCACGTCGCCCGGCAGCGAGATGAACACCGGTCCGGTGGGCGGGGTGAGCGCCACCTTGGCCGCGCGGCGCAGGATGAGCGGCAGGTCCGCGGCGCGCGTCACCTCGATCGCCCATTTCACGAACGGCTGCGCCACCGGCACCAGCGGCGCGTACAGCAGCGGCTCGAGCAGGCCGTGGCCCTGCTCCTGCTGGCCGGCTGTGAGGATCAGCGGCGAGCCGGAGAATTTGGCGTTGTACAGCGCTCCCATCGCGTTGCCCAGGCCGGGCGCGACGTGCACGTTGGCCGCAGCGAGCCGGTTCGAGGCGCGCGCGTAGCCGTCGGCCATGCCGACCACCACCGACTCGTGCAGCCCGAGCACGTACCTGAGCTGCGGATAGTCGGGCATCACCTCCATGATCGGCAGCTCGGTGGTGCCGGGGTTGCCGAACATGTGGCTCACACCCTCGTCGAGCAGGAGCTGAAGGAAGGCGCTGCGGCCGGTGAGCGTTCGTGTCGCGGTCATGGTGAACGGATTCTATCCGAGCGTCCGATGCGCGGTATTATCCAAATCCATGAATACCTCCCTCGAGGGAAAGCGCGTGCTGGTCACCGCCGGCGCGGCGGGGATCGGGCGCGCGATCGCGCAGACTTTTCTCGAGCACGGCGCGCGGGTACACATCTGCGACGTCGATGCGCAAGCGCTCGCGGCGGCGAACAGGGAGATGCCGGCCGCGACCCAGACGCGCGCGGACGTCGCCAGCACGGCCGACGTCGACCGGCTGTTCGAGGACGTCGCGCGCGAGCTGGGCGGGCTGGACGTGCTGGTCAACAACGCCGGCGTCGCCGGGCCGACCGCGAAGGTCGAGGACATCGAGCCCGCGGACTGGGAGCGCTGCATCGCGGTGGACCTGAACGGCATGTTCTACTGCACGCGGCGCGCGATGCCGCTGCTCAAGGCTGCCGGCGGCGGCAGCATCGTCAACCTGTCGTCGATCGCCGGCCGGCTCGGATTTCCGCTGCGCACGCCCTACGCGGCGGCGAAGTGGGCGGTGGTCGGCTTCACCGAGAGCCTCGCGGCCGAGGCCGGGCCCGACGGCGTGCGCGTGAACTGCATCCAGCCGGGGGTGGTCGAGGGCGAGCGCGTCGAGCGGGTGATCGCGGCCAAGGCGCAGGGGCTGGGCATTTCGAACGACGAGATGCGGCGCCGGCTGCTGGACAGCGTCAGCTTGCGCACCGCGGTCAGCGCGCAGGACGTCGCCAACACCGCGCTGTTTCTCGCCAGCGACGCCGGCCGGCATATCAGCGGCCAGGCGATCTCGGTCTGCGGCGGCGTGCGTTACATGGTATAGAAAGAACAAAACGACAACGGAGGGAGACTTCCATGGCCGCTGCCCAGGGCAAGGTCATCATCACCTGCGCCGTCACCGGCGCGATCCACACGCCCACGATGTCGCCGCATCTGCCGATCACGCCCGACGAGATCGCGGAGGCCGCGGTCGGCGCGGCGCAGGCGGGCGCGGCGATCGTGCACCTGCACGCGCGCATGCCCGAGGACGGCCGTCCGACGCAGGACCCGGAGATGTTCCGGCGCTTCCTGCCGCTGATCAAGAATAGCTGCGACGTGGTGATCAACCTGACCACCGGCGGCGCGCCGACCATGTCGGTCGAGGAGCGGCTCGAGCCGGCCGCGAAGCTCAAGCCCGAGGTCGCCTCGCTCAACATGGGGTCGATGAATTTCGGCTTGTACGAGATGCTGGGTCGCTACAAGGAGTTCAAGTACCCCTGGGAGAAGCCCTACCTGGCCGAGAGCGACGACCGGATCTTCAAGAACACCTTCAAGGACATCGCGCACATTCTGCGCTCGTGCAGCGACAACGCGACGCGCTTCGAGATCGAGTGCTACGACATCGGGCACCTGTACAGCGCAGCGCACTTCCTCGAGCGCGGGCTGCTCAAGCCGCCGCTGTTCATCCAGTCGGTGTTCGGCATCCGCGGCGGCATCGGGCCGCACCCCGAGGACGTGCTGCACATGAAGCGCACCGCCGACCGGCTGTTCGGCGACGCCTACCTGTGGTCGGTGCTCGGAGCCGGGCGCAACCAGATGCAGATCGCGGCGCTCTCGGCGGTGATGGGCGGCAACGTGCGCGTCGGGCTGGAGGACAGCCTGTGGATCGGCCGGGGCCAGCTCGCGCGCTCGAACGCCGAGCAGGTGGCCAAAGTGCGCCGCATCCTCGAGGAGCTGGGCCTGACGGTGGCCACGCCTGCAGAGGCGCGCCAGATGCTGAAGTTGAAGGGCGGCAACAACGTCAACTTCTGAGTGCCCGACGCCGCCTTGAACCTCGCCATTCTCGACGATTACCAGCATCTCGCCCTGCAATCCGCCGACTGGGGGCGCCTGCGTCGGCGCGGCGTCGAGATCAGCGCTTTCCACGATGCGTTCGCTTCCGAGGAGGAAGCCGCCGCGCGGCTGGCGCCGTTCGAGATCGTGTGCCTGATGCGCGAGCGCACGCCTTTTCCGCGCAGACTGGTCGAGCGACTGCCGAAGCTCAGGCTGGTGACGCTCACGGGCGTGCGCGCGCCGAGCCTCGACGCGACCGCCTGCGCCGAGCGCGGCATTCCGGTGAGCCACACGCGCGGCGGCGACACCGGCGC
>JBAUTD010000574.1:0-2009 GCA_049582045.1 Burkholderiales bacterium | reverse complement strand
CGCCTGTGGGCCGAGGCCGACGAGCTCTCGCAAATGCTGGTCAAGAGCGGCCGCGTGCTCGAGGACCCCGCGCTCACCGCCTACGTGCAGCGCGTCGCCGACCGGCTGTTCCCGGAGTTCAAGGGCCATATCCGGGTGCGCATCCTCAAGGCGCAGAGCCTGAACGCCTTCGCGCTGCCCAACGGCGACATCTACCTGCACGAGGGGATCCTCGCGCGCTTTCGCAACGAGAGCCAGCTCGCCGCCCTGCTCGGCCACGAGGGCACCCACTTCGTCGACCGCCACAGCTTCCAGTCGAGCGAGAACGTGAAGAGCACCACCGCGCTCGGCACCGTGCTCGCCGTGGTCGGCGTGCCGGCGGTCGGGCTGGCGGCCAACCTGCTGGTCATGTCCTCGGTCACCGGCTACTCGCGCACGCTCGAGGCCGAGGCCGACGAGCTGGGCTACAAGCGCCTGGTCGCCGCGGGCTACGACCCGCGCGAGGCGCCCAAGCTGTTCAAGCTGATGATGGACGAGGTCAAGGCGAGCGGGGTCGACGAGCCGTTCTTCTTCTCGACCCACCCCGCGCTGCAGGACCGCTACGACAACTACCTGCGCCTGTCGAAGGACGCGCCGGCGCCCAAGGACCCGCCGCCGGACCGCTACCTCGCGACCTTCGCCGAGCTGCGCCTGGCGAGCCTCAAGGCCGAGGTCTCGATGGCGCGCTGCAAGCAGGTGATCGCGCTGCTCAAGGAGCCCGAGCGGCGCGCCGACTACCCGCCGTACGTGGACTACTACCTGGGCGAGGCCTACCGCCAGCGCGGCGACAAGGGCGACGACGAGCTGACCAAGGCCGCCTACCTGAAGGCGATCGCCGCCGCGCCCGGGTTCGCGCCGGCGCACCGCGCGCTCGGCATGCAGCTGCTCAAGGCCGGCGCCTGGGACGAAGCGATCCGCGAGCTGGAGACCTATCTCTCGCTCGCCCAGGGCGCGACCGACCGGGCGTACGCCCAGATGTACCTCGACGAAGCACGCAAAAGGAGGGAAGGAAAATGAAACGCCTGCTGGCCCTGATCGCGAGCGCCGCGCTGCTCGGCGGCTGCGCCACCTACGAGCTGACCGGAAGCGGCCGCACGGCCATGGCCGACCTGGGCTACAGCGTCGAGCTGCCGCAGAACTGGGTGCGCCTGAGCAACGACAGCAAGAAGATCGTCGTCACGCGCGACGGCTTCGGCCTGCAGCGCATCATGATCACGCGCGCCGACGCGAAGGACGCCTTCCCCAAGATCAAGAAGCAGGCCGACGACAAGCTGCTCGCCTCCGAGCTCGCCGAGCTGCAGATCGCCGAGCTGAAATCGGGCGGCGCGTCGAACCTCACGGTGGTGGAGAACCTTCCCGCGCAAATCGGCGGCAGGATCGGCTTTCGCCTGCGCATCCGCTTCCTCAACGACGACGGGCTCGCCTTCGACCAGGTCTGGTGCGGCGTGCTCGACAAGGGCCACTACTACCTCATCAGCTTCCACGCCCCGGAGCTGTACTACTTCGACAAGTACCTGCCCGACTTCGACCGCACCCTCGCGTCGTTCAAGCTGAGCTGAAGGCGCGGCGTCAGCCGTGGATCGCGACGCTGTCGCGCGGCGCCTGCGCGCGGCTCTCGTGCGTATAGTCGCGCAACACGCTCGCCACTCGCAGCCGGTAGCCCGAGAAGATCCCGCCGCGGCCCTTGGCCTGGGCATCGCGGTGCCCGGCGAGGTTGCGCCAGGCGCGCACCGCCTCCTCGTCGCGCCAGAACGACAGCGACACGAAATGCCCCGGGTTGCTGAGGCTCTCGAAGCGCTCGATCGAGACGAAGCCGTCGGTCCGCTCGAGCTCGGGCTTGAGCGCGGCGGCGAGGTCGAGGTATTCCTGCTTGCGCCCGGGCGCCGGGGTGAGCTCGAAAATCACTGCGATCATGATGTCTCCTTCCTGCCTCAAATATACTCCGCGAACGTATGACTCCGCGTCACTTCCGCTTCTGGCCCGAGGGCCTG
>JBAUTD010000573.1:0-2320 GCA_049582045.1 Burkholderiales bacterium | reverse complement strand
CTCCCCGGCCGCGCGCGCGAAGGCGTCCACCAGCGGCTGCAGCTGGGCGCGCTTCATCTTCAGCGCGGCCTGGTTGACCACCAGCCGGGCCGATACCGGCATGATCTCCTCGACCGCGACCAGGTCGTTGGCGCGCAACGTGCTTCCGCTCGAGACCAGGTCGACGATCGCGTCGGCCAGGCCGACGATCGGCGCCAGCTCCATCGAGCCGTAGAGCTTGATCAGGTCGACGTGCACGCCCTTGGCGGCGAAGTGCTCGCGCGTGGTGCGCAGGTACTTGGTAGCAACCCGCAACCGCGCGCCCCGGCGCACCGCGCCCTCGTAGTCGAAGCCCTTGCGCACCGCCACCATCATGCGGCAGCGCGCGATGCCGAGGTCGACCGGCTGGTACAGCCCCTCCCCGCCGTGCTCGACCAGCACGTCCTTGCCGGCGATGCCCAGGTCGGCACCACCGAACTGCACGTAGGTCGGCGTATCCGATGCGCGCACCACGATCAAGCGCAGGTCGCGCCGGTTGGTGCCGATCACGAGCTTTCTCGATGCGCCCGGATCCTCGTCGGGGCGGATGCCCACGCGCGCGAGCAGCGGCGCGGTCTCGTCGAAGATCCGTCCCTTGGATAGCGCGATGCTGATCTGATCCATGGCTCAAAAGCAACAAAGCCCCTCCGAGGGGGCCTGCGATGCGCAGCTGGCTAGGGCCCGAATTCTACCGCAGTAGTATCATCCGCCGGTCGTCACCGGGGCAGGGCCCGCTCACAGCAACCGTGGAAGACTCGAGCCGCACGCGCGTCTGCAGCGTCCTATTCGTCGACGTGGCAGGTTACTCCAAGCAGCCGGTCGCCGAGCAGCTGCTGCTCAAGCAAGCGGTGCGCGACCTGCTGAACTTTGCGCTCGATCAGATCGACCCGCGCGAGCGCAGGATTCAGGACACCGGCGACGGCGCGGTGGTGGTGTTCACCGGCGACCCGGAAGACGCGCTGTTCGCGGCCATGTCCACGCGCGACTCGGCCGGCGCGCTGCGCCTGCGGCTGGGCATCAACCTCGGTCCGGTGTACCTCTCGGAGGTGAGCGACAGCCAGACCAACATGGTGGGGGACGGCGTCAACGTCGCGCAGCGCGTCATGAGCTTCGCCGAGCCCGGCCAGCTTCTGGTGTCGCGCTCGTTCCGCGATGTGGCCTACTGGCTCTCGAGCGAGTACGACCGCCTGTTCGTGCCGGAGCCGTCGCGCCCGGACAAGCACGGCCGCATGCACGAGCTGTACGCGGTGACCACCAGCGTGCGCGCGGGGCGGCGCGTGGCGGAGATCGCGGCCAGCCTCAGGGCGCAGCGTCCGGCGGCTTCGGCGCCGAAGGAATCCGTCGCGAATGTGCCGGCGAAAGTGTTCGACGCCGGCTCGCACATGGTCATATCCGGCTACGGCAAGGCGGGCGTCGAGCAGGCGCTGAACGAGCTGGCGGGCCGCGGCGCGCGAGTCATTTCGCGCGTCGAAGCGATCGGCAACAAGTGGGTGGCGACCTGCGAGCATCCGGACGCCGCGGCCTGCAAGGTCGAGGAATTCGGCTTCACCCGGCTGGTGACCGGGCCCACGCGCGAGCTGGTCGCGGCGAAGCTCACGGAGCTGATCTCCTTCGGCGGCGTCCGGGTGGGCGAGATCGAGCTCGCCGACGGGCTCTGGACCGGTATGTGCGACCTGAGCGGCGCCAGCCGCTGAAGCGCACGCCAGTGACGCGGGGGGGGTGAGAATCGCTTTACCCCCGCACCCCCTCGCGCAGGCGCTCGACACGGGCGCCGAGCACCGCGAGCTTCTGCTCGAGCGCCTCGTAGCCGCGGTCGAGGTGGTAGATGCGCTCGATCACGGTCTGCCCCTCGGCCACCAAGCCCGCGATCACCAGCCCCGCGGAGGCGCGCAGGTCGGTGGCCATCACGTTCGCGCCCTGCAGCCGCTCGACGCCGCTCACCATCGCGGTGTTGCCGTGAATGCTGATCTCGGCCCCAAGACGCTGCAGCTCGAGCGCGTGCATGAACCGGTTCTCGAAGATCGTCTCGGTGACGAGCGCGGTGCCGCGCGCGATCGCGTTCAACGCCATGAACTGCGCCTGCATGTCGGTAGCGAAACCCGGGTAGGGCGCCGTGCGCAGGCTCACCGCGCGCGGCCGCGCCGCCATCTCGATTGCAATCGCGTCGCCCTCGACCGTCAGGCGCGCGCCCGCCTCGCGCAGTTTCTCGAGCGTCGCCTCAAGTGTCGCGGGCGCCGCGCCGGAAAGCCTCGCCTTGCCTCCCGCCGCCGCCACCGCGGCGAGGTAGGTGCCGGTCTCGATG
>JBAUTD010000572.1:0-3726 GCA_049582045.1 Burkholderiales bacterium | reverse complement strand
GCCACGCACCGCGCGATCGCGCTCTCGGAGCTGATCGACGTGCCGATCCTGATCGTGCACGTCTCGGGCGCCGAGGCGATCGAGCAGATCCGCTGGGCGCAGGCGCGCGGCCTCAACATCCATGCCGAAACCTGCCCGCAGTACCTGCTGCTGACCGCCGCGCACCTCGGCGCGGCCGGCTACCACGGCGCGAAATGCGTCTGCAGCCCGCCGCCGCGCGACGCGGCGAGCCAGGCCGAAGTCTGGCGCGGGCTCGCCGAAGGCGTGCTCGGCGTGTTCTCGTCGGATCACGCCCCGTTCCGCTACGACGATCCGCACGGCAAACGCCTCGGCGGCAGGGAGGTCGCCTTTCCCCACATCCCGAACGGCATTCCGGGCCTCGAGACGCGCCTGCCGCTACTGTTCTCCGAAGGCGTGCGCAAGGGCCGCATCGACCTGCGCCAGTTCGTTTCGCTCACCGCGGCCAACCCGGCGCGCATGTACGGCCTTTATCCGCGCAAGGGCACGATCGCCGTCGGAAGCGATGCTGACCTCGTCGTGTGGGACGAGACGCGCCGCGTCGTCATCCGCAACGAGCTGCTGCATCACGCGGTCGACTACACCCCCTACGAAGGCATCGAAGTGACCGGCTGGCCAGCGCTCACGCTCTCGCGCGGCGAAGTCGTGTGGGAGGAGGGAACGTTCCGCGGCGTCGCCGGCCGCGGACAGTTCATGAAGTGCGGCCCGCCCGAGCCGGCGCGCGCGCGCCGGATCGCCGCACGTTCCTGGGAGTAGCGGCGCAGTAGATTTTCGTCGAAAGTGGGAACTACGATCACGGGGAGACCACCCTGGCGGGGGCTCGTCTGGACAAATCATGTGCGAAGGCCTCCAATTGTCGCGCTGGAACTGCGCAACAAGATGTAACGAATTCTCATACGAGCGACCACATAACCAAGCGAGGGATGACATGAATGGAGGTCAAACCATGTTCAAATTCTGGTCACCACGTGTCCTGAGCGTGTTGCGCATCGTGACTGCGCTACTCTTTATGCAGCACGGTACCGCCAAGTTGTTCCACGTCCCGCACCAGGCGATGTTTGACAACCTTCACTTGATGTCCCTCATCGGATTGCAGGGCGTACTGGAATTCGGAGGTGGCTTGCTCCTGCTGATCGGATTGTTTAGTCGTCCGGTAGCATTTCTCCTATCAGGGGACATGGCAGTTGCGTTCTTCATGGCACACTGGCCCAAAGGTTGGCTACCCATCCTCAATGGCGGTGATCTCGCGGTTCTGTTCAGCTTTGTGTTTCTCTATTTGTGGACAGCGGGCCCAGGCCCCTGGAGTCTCGATGCACGCCTTCGTCACAAGGCGTAGCTGAGTCGCTAGAGGAACGTGATTGTCATTTGACACCTTGAGTCGGCAAATCTCTGCAGCCAGACGCTATTGATAGCCGATGAACCGCGGAGTAACGCTTGGTAAGACTATGTCAGCGACGCGTACTGCTTCACTGCAAAGTGGATGCCGGAGCTGTCTCATACACCTCTTATACTTGAGAGGGCATCGGCTTGGGAGAGTCTCCGGAGAGTATCGGTCGCTACGCGTTGTTTCGCGAGCTGGGCCGCGGGGCGACGGCCATCGTATATCTAGCACACGATCCCTTTGCTGGCCGCGAGGTCGCGCTCAAGGTGTTCGCGCACGCGCCTGGGGATTCCGGCCTAACGCGTGGCACGCACCGGGCGAGCTTTCTCAATGAAGCGGCGCTCGTCGGCAAACTGCAACACCCGCACATCGTCGCACTGCTCGACGCGGCGGTCGAGGCCGACATCAGCTACGTGGCGATGGAGTACGTACCGGGCGGCACCCTTGCGCAGCACACCACTGCGGACAAGCTACTGCCACTCGAGCGCGTGATCGAGGTGGTGTTTAAGCTCAGCCGGGCCCTTGAGTACGCGCATCAGCACGGGGTGATCCATCGCGACATCAAGCCGGCAAACGTTTTGCTGATGCACCCGTTCGACGTCAAGCTTTCGGACTTCGGCGTCGCCCGGATCGAGAACGCGACGCATACCGTAATCGCAAGTGCGGGCTCGCCCGGTTACATGTCACCCGAGCAGCTGACCGATATGCCGGTCAATCACCAGAGCGACATCTACTCGCTCGGCGTGGTGATGTACCAGATGCTTGTCGGACGACTACCATTCGACGCCACTTCTACAGCTTCATTGATGTACCAAATCATCAATCACGAGGCGCCGCCCTTGCGTACGCTGCGCCCGGAGCTGCCCACGAAGCTCGAGGAGGTCGTGTCGCGTGCCATGCAGAAGGATCTGCACCTGCGCTACCAAAGCTGGATAGAATTCGGTAGGGACCTCGTGGGCCTCGTGCGCGGCCTGGATGCGCCATCCGAAGATCTGTCGGACGCGCGCAAGTTTCACTCCCTTCGCAATCTTCATTTCTTCCGAAGTTTCAGTCAGGTCGAGATTTGGGAGACGCTGCGTTTCGCGACTTGGAATCGCATCCCCGAGAACACAGTGATCATTGAGGAGGGCGAGCGAGGCGAGGCGATGTTCCTTCTCGTCGAGGGCAGCGTGGTGGTCACGCGCTCGGGCACGCATCTGGCGAGGCTAAAGCCCGGAGACCTATTTGGAGAAATTCTGTATTTCGCTGACGACATTGCCGAGCGCAGCACCACTGTGCGCTCGATCGGGCAGGTGCAGGTGCTCGAAATCAAGGCTGCGGCGCTCAACTCGGCCAGCGACGCCTGTCAGGTGCAGTTCAACAAGTCGTTCATGCGCCTGCTGGTCGAGCGACTATCGACGGCCAACGGGCAGCTTGCGCGCGCTAATGCCGCAGGTGCGTACCAGACCTCCCAGTCAGCCTCTTCGATCCCCGAGGCAGCGGCGCCGGTACGACCGAACTAACGCCCTTGTCTGCGTTCAGCACGAGCCGCTCGAGTAGCTGAAGGATGCGAGCCTCGCGCGCTACCGTCTGATGCTTGCCAGCTCGGGCGTTTCGACCCGGCGGACCTCCTCGCGCGGCAATGTCGCGATTCCGAGACGTGCTTTGGGCCTTAGTTCGAGCGCATGTCGGTTCCTCGAGTTGAGCTCGAACCAACGATCTGCCGATTGACGAGGAAAAGCCTGGCGCTGGGATTGCTTGCACTAATGCCGAGGCGTAACGTCTTGAAGATGGCACTGAATATGGAGTGCTGATGATTCTAGAATCCGCCATTCTGGATGTGAAGCCCGGCCAAACCCGAGAGTTCGAGGCTGCGTTCGCCAAAGCCCAGACCATCATCGGCGCGTCGCCGGGGTACATCGCGCACGAATTGCAGCGCTGCATCGAGAAACCTAACCGCTACTTACTTCTTGTCCGATGGCAAACACTTGAGGACCACACGGATGGGTTTAGAAAGTCAGGGCCGTACCAAGAATGGAAGCGGTTGCTTCATCACTTCTACGACCCATTTCCGATAGTCGAGCACTATAAATTGCTCGCGGACGCCATCTAACCCCAATCCAGAGCGGACGGGCCGCAAGCGGTCGTTGCTGCATCTTGGCTGGGGCAACGGCAAGATCTTGCGGTCAAGTCCGCCAGATCCTCGGCTCGACCGCCTCGCGGCCCGCGAGCGCGGGACGCAGGACGGCCCACAGGCGCGCGAGCAGGTGCCTGGCGCGCTCGGTCGAATCGCCTAGGTAGCGTCCAACCAGCACTTCCGGCAATTGCGTGATCGCGAGGCCCTCGAT
>JBAUTD010000571.1:0-1744 GCA_049582045.1 Burkholderiales bacterium | reverse complement strand
GGCGTCAGCTGCGCCGGATGCGGCGCGGCGGGAGCGGGTCGCGCAACCGTCGCGGGCGGCGGCAGCACGCGAATCGGCCTGACCTGGGCAAGCACGACGTGGGGCGACCATCCCGCGACCAGAGCCCCGATCAACGCAGCGCCTGTACGAAAACGATCCATATCGAATCGCTACTTCTGCACCGCCGGCAGTTGCCCACCCGCGCCGCCGGGCGTCGCGATCTTGAGCTGGGTCGCACCGGTCCGGTACTTTCCTTGCTTCGCGCCGATGCTCGACCCCTTCCTGATCGCATTGACGCCGCCCGGGTGCGCTCCCTGCCTGACCGAGCCGTCGCCCATGCCCTGTTTCGAGCCGTCGCCCATGCCCTGCTTCGAGCCGTCCCCCATACCTTGCCGCTGGCCCTGCCTCTCCACGAGCGTGAAGGCCAGTTCGACCGGCCGCGTGCGCGGCGTCGAATCCTCGCGCGCATCCGGCAGCTGCGCCGCGAGCGCGCGCTCGACCGGTACGCCGACCGAAACCCCGAGCGCGGCGAGCGTCGCCGCGAACGCGAGGGTCTTGTGCAACGACTGCTTGTGCGACTGATTCATGATGCTTTCTCCTCGATGAGTTGATCCGACCGCGCCGTCGAAGGTTTCGAACTTTGCGGCTACTGCTTCCCCGACGGCGCGAGGCCGCCCTTGGTGCCGCCGGTAAACCGCTCGTCCTGGATCTTCCCGCTCCAGGTCTTGTGCTGTGTCGCCCCTGCCGGGCCCTTACCGCCGATCGTAATGCCGGACTGCAGCGGGCTGGTCGGCCGCACCCCGCCGCCCCGGGATTTGGGCAAGGCGAACTTCTTCTGCCGGGTCTCGTATTTCAGTTGGGACGCGCCAGGTTCCCGCAGCGGAGTCGTTTTGTCCTGCACCGCACCGAAATTCCCTTGCTGCGCCTGGGCGCTTTCCACCGTCGCGCCCACGGAAGTGCCGAGCGCGGCCACGGCCGCCGCGAAAGCGAGGGTCTTGTGCAGCTTGTCCGATTTGCTCATGACGCGTTCTCCTCGGTGAGATGGCTTGACCACGCGGACAGCGCTTGCACGTGAAGCTCCATCAAGCGCGAGGCCTCCTGCGGCTTGGCGAGGCCGCGCGCGCGGCAGTACTCGTCCACCACGCGATCGATATCCAGCCAATCCAGCCCTGGCGGCGCATCGTCGGTCGGGGGCCCGAACTTCTGCGCCACCGCTTCCCGCTCCGGCGCCTCGAGGCGCTCGACCCGTTCGGCCAGTGAGTCGGCCAGCTCGCGAAAGAGGTTCAAATAGCGGTCGGCCGCCTGCACGAAGGGCTCTGCGCCCTGCGCTTCGAGATAGCCGCCTACCGTTCCCTCGGTTCCATAGCGGCCCTCGGTCTGCGGATGCGGCTCCAGCTCGGAGAAGGTTTCCTCGTCTTCGGGGCTGACGTGGCGTCCGAGCGGATAGATGCGGCACACCAGCGGCCGGTCGGCGTGCACCCCGCAGCCCTGCGCGCCGAGAAAGACGCACGATCCATCATCGCGCTGCTTGAGCTTCGTGCCGGACCGTTCGGTGAAGCGCGCGATAAAGTCCGTCGTGACAAGGTCCTGGTTGCGTGCCAGACGCAGGACCTCATAGGGGTTGAGCATGATTCCCTTGTTGCGGCAGCAGCGCGAGCAGCGCCCGCAGGCGTAGGAGAACGGCGTCGCGCGCGTCATGGCGGCATCAGCCATTGCCGCAGCCTCCCGCCGCCCGGATCAGGCC
>JBAUTD010000570.1:0-4958 GCA_049582045.1 Burkholderiales bacterium | reverse complement strand
GGCGCGACCGCGTTGGGTCCTGCGATCGACATCGCCTTCCTGTACGCCGGCCGCGCCTCGATGCGCTTCACGTAGCCGACGATGTTCGGCAGGTCGTCGATACGGCGTGCGCCGAAGAGCGTCGCCGTCGTGAGCCGGAACATCGACATGACGTCCGCGCAGGTGAACTCGGGCCCGGCGAGGTAGGGCGACTCGCCGAGCCGTTGGTTCATGTATCCGTAGTACTGCTTCTCGCGGCGCTTGACCAGCTGGTTCAACGTGTCGGCGACGGGCCCGGCCGCGCCCGCCGCCAGCGCCGACTTCGTGAAACGCAGGCCCATGGTGCTATTGTTAAAGTGCATCCAGTACAGGTAGTCGTAGTAGTTGGGCTGGGCCGGCCCGACCGTGAACCTACCGCCGGCGTAGCGGTGGCAGATGTACTCGACGATCACGGCGGACTCCGAAAGCACGCGATCTCCGTCCTCGATCACTGGCGCCATCGCCGTCGGATGTAGGGCGAGCAGCTCGTCCGGCGCGAGCCGGTTTGCCTTGCGGTCGTACCACTTCAGCTTGTAGGGCAGGCTCAGCTCTTCCATGAGCCAGACGATACGCTCCGACTGCGAGACGCCGAGGTGATGAATCGTGATCACAACGCCGCCCTCCCGTGTGGCCTTCCCGTCAAGCCGCCTGCCGCTCCGCAATGATGTCGAATCCCGCGCGCGGGAAGTGCAGGTTCACGCGACCGACGGAACGATCTTCATGGCGGATGACGATCTCCTCGTCCATCCACGCCAGCAGCCGGCCATGGACGGGATTGCCGTAATCATCCGGCGTGACGCTCACCCAATCGCCGGGCCTGACGCCAACGCTCTCCGCTTCCCGGGACGAGGCCTTCGGGCTGTCCGGTTCGGTGACTTTTGCGACCTGGATTGCCTCTTCCGGTGTCATGGAAGTCGGGCGTCCGTGTCCTATGGCACCCACCCGGTCGTACCACGCGCCCACGGTGGAAATGGGAAGCAGCGCCTCAATCTCGGGCCCGCCGTTCTGCCGCGCGAACCAGAGCACATGATACGCGGCGAGGTCCGCGGCGGTCGCCTGCGATCCGAACACGTACGGACGGCCGTCGGCAAGGAGCTGGCCAAGCCAGTGCAGGTGCGCGTTGAGGCGCTGCGAATAGACTCCCCGCTTCGGCTGTAGTTCGGCCGGGTCGATGCTCGCGCCGAAGAACGGCTTGCGCTCGTCGATCAATTCCTGCGGCAGCTTGCCGGCCAGGTTGCCGATCGTGAGGCAGACCGAATTCCAGAACGAGCTCTTCTCGATCCACCAGCAGCAGGCCTTCACCATCGCCTTCGATTCGACGGGATAAAGGCTGTTCGCCGTGCCCAGCCCATCCAGCACGTGCAGGATCAGCAGGGTGTCGCAGTAGAAATCGGCGCCGATCTGGAGGATCGGCGTCCGGCGATAGCCGCCGGTCATCGGCGTCAGTAGTGGGCGCGGCGTCCAGACGGGAATCTCGACCGAGCGCCAGCTGAGCCCCTTCAGACCCATCGCCAGGCGCACTTTCTCGGAATACGGGGAAAGCGGGTATTGGTGCAGAATGATGTCGGCCACGGCAATCTCCTCCCAGGTTGCCCGGCCTCGGGCCGTCCCTCAGCCGGAATGCATCGCGATCACCGCGTCGCCCGCCGCCGGAAGGGAAGGCCCGGCGCTCCGTACGAAGCGGTGCAGTCGGTCCTTCAGGTCAACGAGCTCGTCGACCGGTACGTTCAGAAAACAGTAGAACTCGCCCAGCATCCGCTGCGTGCGCTTGCGCAGCGCCGCGCCGGAACGGGTGAGCGACACGACGATCCGCCGCTGGTCGACCGCATGCCGGCTGCGCGTGATCAGGCCCTTGCGCTCGAGGCGCTGCAGCAGCGGCGACACTGTGCCGAAATCCAGCCCCAGCGCCGACGCGAGTTCGCCACCGCCCAGGCTGCCGCGTTCCCAAAGGACCACGAGCACCAGATACTGCGGATAGGTCACACCCAGCGTTTTCAGGAATGGGACGAAGAGCCGATTCATGTGGTTGCCTGCCGCGTAGAGCGCGAAGCACAGGTGCCCGTCCAGGCGCGGCATTTCGGCGAGCGGCGCAGCTTTCCATGATTTCGGATCTCGCACAATTAGATTGCGTACAACATTAATTCCGTGCCCAGTGGGTGTCAACTCCCCCGCCGCCGCTACCGGCCCCGGGCTGCGCCTGGTCGCCTTGCGCGCGACGCTGGGATCGATGCCCAGGGCGAGCAACTCGCGCGCCCGGCCGCCGCCGTCGCGGGCGGCGTCGAGCGTCACTGCGGGAAATACCCCAAGGGCCAGCAGCTTTTCCTTGCCGCCGAACCGATACTTCAGCCGCCAGTACTTCCGACCGTTGGGTTGTGTAAGGAGATAGAGGCCTTGGCCGTCAAAGAGCTTGAACGGCTGGTCCTTCGGTCTCGCGGCTGCGCAAATCTGTGACGTGAGGGGCATGGGGTATATGTCCGCATGATAGTTTACGTACCGGATAATTGTACCCCGATCTACCCCTTGCCATCCGAGTGACTGTCCCGTGTCAGAATCAGCCGCTCATGAGATGGCATCCTCCATCCGTGCCACCGAACAACGGCTCGCAGGCGACGCGCACAGAGGCGCGCGCGCCTGAAGCCGAACGTTAGGTAGCAGCATGGACATCCGCGGATACCAGCACGCCGATGAAGCGGCGGTCGTTCGTCTGTGGGAGGAATGTGACCTGGTCAGGCCCTGGAACGATCCTCACAAGGACATCCAAAGAAAGCTCACCGTCCAGCCCGAGCTCTTCTTGGTAGGTCTGCTGGACGGTGGCGTGATGGCGTCGGTAATGGCCGGGTTCGACGGCCACCGTGGTTGGGTCAACTATCTGGCGGTCGCTGAGCCGTATAGACGCCGCGGGCTAGGGCGAGCTCTTATGGGTCGGGTCGAAGAGATGTTGAAAGCCCGTGGGTGTCCGAAGCTGAACATGCAAATTCGCTCGACCAACGCTGCCGTGTTGGCGTTTTATGAGCGCCTGGGATACACGCAGGACCAAACGGTCAGCCTGGGTAAGCGACTCATACCCGATGACGAGGTGAGCGGTCGGGGAGACAGGTAACAGAAAGCGGCACACTTGAAGGATGGCAGTCCATGAAGATTAGAACCATCATCACCGGATCGACCGGCATGGTAGGCGAAGGCGTGCTGCTCGAGTGCCTGGACCATCCCGAGGTGGAACAGGTGCTGGTGATCAATCGCAAACCCGGAGGCATGTCGCACCCCAAGCTGCGAGAGATCATCCACGCCGATTTCTTCGATCTGACGCCCCTCGAGCCGGAACTCGCGGGCTACAACGCCTGTTTCTTCTGTCTTGGCGTTTCGTCCGTGGGCATGAGTGCCGAGGAATACAGGCGCGTCACCTACGACCTCACCCTGAACGCGGGGCGGGTTCTGGCGAAGATCAATCCCGAGATGACGTTTTGCTACGTCACCGGCAAGAGCACCGACAGCAGCGAACAGAAGGGCGCGGCATGGGCGCGCGTCAAGGGTGCCACCGAGAACGCCCTGATGCGTCTGTTCAGGAATGCGTACATGTTCCGGCCCGGCTTGATGAAAGCCACCGTCGGGCAGAAGAACTTGAAAATCTATTACAAGCTGTTTGCGTGGGTCTATCCCCTGGGCCGGGCGCTTTATCCGGCATCGTTCTGCACCCTGAAGGAAGTGGCGCGGGCAATGATCCACGCCGCCGCGAAGGGAGGTCCCAAACATATCCTGGAAGTTCGGGACATCGTCGAACTAGCAAGGCAATAGCGACTGCATTCCGCGGGCATCGGAATGACCGGACGCACATGAAACCGCCAAGGAGCGATTGCGTGGCCGAACAGCAACCCTTATTCGATGCGGCGAAGTACAAGAACGCACAGCGAGAGCAGTGGAACAAGGACGGTGCAGCATGGCGGCGCTGGAATTCCGCTCTGGATCGCTGGTATGGCGGGGTTACCCGCCAGATGCTCGACCTGGCCCGGATCCGGGCCGGTCAGCGCGTCCTGGACGTCGCCGCCGGCGCCGGGGAACCGGCTGTCAGTGCCGCCGAACGAGTCGGTCCCGGCGGTTACGTGCTGGCGACCGACATCTCGGAAGGGATCGTCGAGCTTGCGCGCCAGGTCGCCCGCGAACGGGGGCTCGAGCAGATCGAGACCCGCGTCATGGACGGCGAGAAACTCGATCTCCCCGACGCTTCCTTTGATGCGGTGCTGTGTCGGCTCGGCCTGATGTACATGCCGCACCCCGAGATCGCGCTGCGCGAGTGGCGCCGCGCCCTGAAACCGGGCGGTCGGGTCGCCGTCGTGGTGTTTTCCACGCCCGATCGGAACAGCTGGGGTGCGATGCCCGCTTCCATCATCCGGCGGCGCGCGCAACTCCCGCCCCCCGTTCCGGGGCAGCCCGGCCCATTCGGCCTTGGCGCCCCCGGGGTGCTCGAAGGCGTCTTCCGTCAGGCGGGATTTGCCGACCCCGAGGTTCGCGCCGTGCCGGTGCCCCACGGGGCGGCCAGCGCTGCGGACTACGTGCGGGTCGCAAGCGAAGCCTTCGGGGGATTCAATGCCATGATGGCTCAACTGCCGCCTCAGGAGCGAGAGTCCGTGTGGAATGAAATAGAAGTCTCGATGCGCAGTTTCGAATCGCCCGGCGGCTTCGAGGCGCCGGGCGAGTGCCTCCTCGGCGCGGCTACGAAGTGATCGCACCCAGACTGCCGGCCGTCGGGCGCTACCGGTCCGGCAGCCTCGGCGGTTCGGACCTGCGCGATGCGGCGGGAGTGGCCTGCGCTACCATACGGGTCGGACAATGAGCGACAAGGCGCAGGAAGACCGCATGGACCGTAAATTGCCGTCGATCATTCTGCTCGCGCTCGCCGTCGCGGCATCGGACGCGGCGGCCCAGAGCGCCGCGCCGCCGGCCGC
>JBAUTD010000569.1:0-8993 GCA_049582045.1 Burkholderiales bacterium | reverse complement strand
GTCGTGCGGCGGGCGGCGCCAACGGCGCCCAATGCAATGCGAGTCCGATCAGGATCCCCGCCAGCAGCGCTGCGCCGAGGTAGAGCGCCGGACGCCTGGCGCGGCGCAGGGGCGAGAACTCTGAATCGGCGATCGCGGCCCGGGCGTGGCGCGCGGTGATTGCGTGCGTATCCGCGCTGAAGGCGGAGAGCAGCGACTTGTCGGCGAGGATATTGATGCGGCGCGTCAGGCCGTCCGAGGCGCGCGCGATGAGCGCGACCGCCTTGGGCGCGAACACGTCCGGGCCGCGGTAGCCCGCGGCGCGCATGCGAAACGACAGGTAGCGCGCGACCTCGGGTTCCGACAGCGGGCGCATGCGGAAGCTGTGCGTGATGCGGTCCTTGAGCTGGCGCAGCGACGGCCGGGCGAGCGCCTCGTCGAGCTCGGGCTGGCCGAACAGCACGATCTGGAGCAGCTTGTGGCGGCTCGTCTCGAGGTTCGACAACAGCCGGACCTGCTCCAGCGTCTCCTCGGGCATCGCGTGCGCTTCGTCGATCAGGATCACGACGCGCCGCCCTTCGGCGTAGAGCCGGATCAGGTATTCCTGCAGTTCGCGCAACGCCACGCTCATTCGACCCTGGGAAAACTCGAGCTGCAGCTCGTCTGCGATCGCGTACAGGATCTCGTCGCGCCCGAGCGAGGGAGTGGTGAGGTAGATGGTCTCGACCTGCGCCGGCAGCCGCTCCATCAGCACCCGGCACAGCATCGTCTTGCCGCTGCCGACCTCGCCGCTCACCTTGACGATGCCCTCGTCGTTCAGGATCGCGTAGATCAGCGCCTCGAGCGTCGCGCCGCGGTCGGCGCCGTCGAAGAAGAAGTCGGTATGCGGCGTGATGCGGAACGGCGGCTCGCTCAGCCCGAAGTGCTCGAGGTACATGCGCCCCGGACTCCGCTAGTTTTTCGACGGTGACGGAGATTCCCCGCCCACGGCGCTCATGCGACTGTAGAGCGTGGTGCGGTTCACGCCCAGCAGTTTGGCCGCCTGGCTCACGTTGCCGTTGGTCAGGCGCAGCGCCGCTTCGATGTAGGCGCGCTCCCAGGCCCCGAGCGTCTGGTCGAGGTGGAAGCCGCGCTCGCGCTCGATCTGCCTGAGCGCCTGCGCCAGCAGGCCGGATTCGCCGCCGACCGGCCCGATCGGCGTTTCGAGGTCGAACTCCGGTTCCAGCTCCGCGACCGTGAGCCGCTGCCCCGCGTACTTGGTGGTCAGTCGGATCACGATGTTGCGCAACTCGCGCACGTTGCCGGGGAACGGGTAGGCGAGCCAGCGCTTCTCGGCCGCGCCGTCGAGAGAGAACGACTGCGCTCCGGACTGTTCCGCGTAGAAGTGGCGGAAGTGCTCGAGCAGCAGCAGCTTGTCGGAATCCATTTCGCGCAGGGGCGGCACGGTAAGCGTCAGGACCGAGAGCCGGTGATAGAGGTCGGCGCGGAAGGCACCCCGCTTCACTTCCTGGCGCAAGTCGCGGTTGGTGGCGGCGACCACCCTGGCGCGCGAAACGCGCCCCTGGGTCTCGCCTACGCGCTGATACTCGCCGTTTTCCAGCACCCGCAATAGCTTGGCCTGCATCTCGAGCGGGAGCTCGCCGATCTCGTCCAGGAAGAGCGTGCCTTCGTGCGCGTCCTCGAAGTAGCCGGACTTGTTGCCTACGGCGCCGGTGAAGGCGCCCTTGACGTAGCCGAACAGGGTCGGCTCGACCAGCGACGGCGAGATCGCGGCGCAGTTGAGCGCGAGGTAGGGCTTGGACGCGCGCGCGGACCGTCGATGCAGGCTTTGCGCGACCAGGTCCTTGCCGCTGCCCGATTCGCCCTCGATCAGGACCGGGAAGGGCGAGTCGGCGAACTGGGCGATCTGGCTGCGCAACTTGGCGAGTGCCGGGCAGTTGCCGACCAGGCCGATCGAGTCTTCGGCGCGCCGGCCGAGCTCGGCCGCGCGCAACTCGAGCGCGCGGCTAAGCGTTTGCTTGAGTGTTTCGGGGTCGCAGGGCTTGGCGATGAACTCGGCCGCGCCGAGCGTGCGCGCGTGGCGTGCGTGGGCGGCGTCGTTCTGGCCCGACAGGACGAAGATCTTCATGCTCGGCGAGTGCGCGAGCAGATCCGCGATGAGCTGGAATCCCTCGTCGGGAACGTGCGGCACCGGCGGCAGCCCGAGATCGACCAGCGCGAGCTGCGGCGCCAGTGGCAGCTGGCGCAGCAGCGCGACCGCCTGTTCGCGCGAATCCGCGGTGAAGACTTCGAAGTCGCTGCCGAGCGCGAACGACAGCGTATCGGTAATCAGCTCGTCGTCGTCGACGATGAGCAGCGACGGCTTGCCTTCTCGCGCTTCGCGCAGGTTAGTTGCCATCACCGCGTATGCATCTCAGAAAAGCCCGCTCGAGGTTGGGCTCCGAAAAACGCTCGCAGAGCTGGGTCGGCGGTCCCCGGAACCTGATCGCGCCGCGGTCCAGCACCGCCACCGCCGAGCACAGCTCCTCGATGTCGGCCAGAACGTGCGACGTGATCAGCAGCGCCCGCCCCTCGCCGACGAGCCGCCGCAGCACCGATTTGACCGCGACCCGGCCGGCAGGGTCAAGGCCGCTCATGGGCTCGTCGAGCACGTAGATCTCGCGCTCGACCAGGAAACAGGCGGCGAGGCCGAGCTTCTGGGTCATGCCCTTGGACAGCTCGCGCACCGGACGCTCGAGCACGCCCTGCTCGAGCTCGAGCTCGGCGAGCAGCGCCACGGCGCGCGCGGCATCGTAGCGCGCACCGGCGAGCGACTGCATCAGCTCGAGAAACTCGCGGCAGCGCAGGTAGTGCGGTGGCACGAAGCGCTCCGGGACGTAGGCCAGTCGGCGGCGTGCTTCCGGGCGGCCGCTCGGCACGCCGAACAGCTCGATGCGCCCCGCGTCATGACCGCACAGATCGAGAAGGCACTTGATCAGCGTGGTTTTGCCCGCCCCGTTCACGCCCGCCAGCCCGAGCGATTCGCCGGCGCCGACCTCGAGGTCGACCCCGCGCAGGACCTCGCGCGTGCCATAGCGCTTCTGAAGGCCGACCATGCTCACCGCGGGCGCCGCCTGAACTGCATCGGACAAGGGCATGGACGCTAATATATAGGTATTCGAGTAAAATCCGCCCTTTCCCTGCGGCGCCCTTTTCTCTTGCCGGACTCCAACATCGTCGAGATCGGGAACGTCTGGTTCGGCTACGACCCCGAGCGCCCGGTGCTGCGCGACGTCAGCGTGGCGATCCCGCGCGGCAAGGTGGTGGCGATCATGGGCCAGTCAGGCTGTGGAAAGACGACCTTGCTGCGCATCATCGGTGGCGTGCACATGCCGACGCGGGGCCGGGCAAAAGTGCTCGGCGAGCTGACCAGCGAGCTCGACCAGGACGGCTTGTATGCCATGCGCCGCCGGATGGGAATGCTGTTTCAGTTCGGCGCGCTGTTCACCGACATGTCGGTTTACGACAACGTGGCGTTCCAGATGCGCGAGCACACCGACCTGCCGGACGACATGATCCACGATCTGGCGATGCTCAAGCTGCAGGCAGTCGGCTTGCGCGGCGCGGCGCGGCTGATGCCATCCGAGCTGTCCGGCGGCATGGCGCGCCGCGTGGCGCTCGCGCGCGCCATCGCGCTGGATCCGCAGCTTATGCTGTACGACGAACCGTTCACCGGGCTCGACCCGATCTCCTTCGGCGTCATCGCGCGCCTGGTCAGGACCCTGAACGACGCGCTCGGCACCACCTCCATCGTCGTCAGCCACGACGTGCAGGAGTGCCTCGACATCGTCGATTACCTCTATTTCGTTTCCGACGGGCAGGTCGTGGCCAAGGGCACGCCGGAGGAAATCCGCGCCTCGCAGGAGCCCTTCGTCGACCAGTTCGTGCACGGCAAGCCGGACGGCCCGGTGCCGTTCAATTATCCGGCGCCGGAATACGGCGCCGACCTTGAGCTGACGGAGGCCTGAGATGGCAGGCAACGCGCTGCGCGGCTATTTCGAGAGGCTGGGAAACCAGGTGACTTCGGGCGTGTGGCAGCTCGGCTTCGCGGCACGCTTCCTCGCCTACATGCTGCTGCACTCGGGCACCGCGCTGCGGCGCTTCAGCCTGACGATCCGCGAGATCTACTTCTCCGGCGTACTGTCGCTCGTCATCATCATGGTATCGGGCCTGTTCGTCGGCATGGTGCTGGGGCTGCAGGGGTACAACACGCTCGAGCGCTATGGGTCATCCGAGGCGCTCGGGGTGCTGGTGGCGCTGTCGCTGGTGCGCGAGCTTGGCCCGGTGGTGGCGGGGCTGCTGTTCGCCAGCCGGGCGGGCTCCGCGATCACCGCGGAGATCGGTCTGATGAAAGCGACCGAGCAGATCTCGGCCATGGAGATGATGGCGGTCGATCCGATCGCGCGTGTGGTCGCGCCGCGCTTCTGGGGCGGGGTGATCTCGATGCCGCTGCTCGCGGCGCTGTTTTCGGCCATGGGGATCTTCGGCGGCTACCTCGTGGGCGTGAAGCTGATCGGCGTCGACGACGGGGCGTTCTGGTCCCAGATGCAGGCCGCTGTCGACGTGCGCGAGGACATTCTGAACGGCGTCATCAAGAGCTTCGTGTTCGGCATTGCCGTGTCGTGGATCGCCGTGTTCGAGGGCTACGACGCGGCGCCCACGGCGGAGGGCGTCTCGCGCGCGACCACGCGCACCGTGGTCACTTCGTCGCTCGCGATCCTGGCGCTGGATTTCGTGCTCACTGCGTTGATGTTCACCGGAGGGACGGCAACATGAATCGCTCCACGATCGATCTCTGGGTCGGGATCCTTGTCGCGGCGGGCCTCGGCGCGCTGCTCTTTCTCGCGCTCAAGGTGGGAAACCTCGCTTCCTTCTCGGCCGCACAGACGTACGAGGTGAAGGCCAATTTTGCTAACATCGGCGGCCTGAAAGTGCGTGCGGCGGTAAAGAGCGCGGGCGTGGTCGTTGGACGCGTATCGGACATCCGGTTCGACACCGATACCTACGAGGCGGTCGTGACCATGACCCTGAACGGGGCGTACCGGTTTCCGCGCGATACGGTGGCGAAGATCCTGACGTCGGGCCTTCTGGGCGAGCAGTACATCGGGCTCGAGGCGGGAGGTGACACCAGGATGCTCGCGAACGGTGACAGGATTAAACTTACCCAGTCGGCGGTAGTGCTGGAGAACCTGATCAGCCAATTCCTGTTCAGCAAGGCGGCCGAGGGCAAGGACAACGCGAAATGATCCGCCGCGCGCACTTTCTGCTGCTCGCGCTTGCGGCGGTCGTGGCCGGAGGCTGCGCGAGCGTGCCCAACCCGGATCCGAGCGATCCGCTGGAGGGCTTCAACCGCTCGGTGTACCGCTTCAACGACGCCTTCGACAGGGCGATCGCCAAGCCGGTCGCGACCGCGTACAAGGAAGTCGTGCCCACCCCCGCGCGCAACGGCGTGCGCAATTTCTTTTCCAACATCGCCGATCTGTTCATCGGCGTGAACAACCTGCTGCAGGGCAAGCCGGAAGAAGCGCTGACGGACTGGATGCGCTTCGCGGTCAACACCACTTTCGGGGTGGTCGGGATCGCGGACTGGGCGACCGACATGGGCCTCGACAAGCACAACGAGGACTTCGGCCAGACCTTCGGCCGCTGGGGCGCGGGCAGCGGCCCCTACATCGTGCTGCCGTTCCTCGGGCCAAGCGACGCGCGCGACAGCGTGGGCACCGTATTCGACATGCATTTCGACCCGGTCTCGAATCACGACCCGGTCGATGAGCGCAATGCGGCCATCCTGCTGCGAGTGACCAGCCAGCGTGCCGACCTGCTCGACGCGAGCCGGCTGCTCGAGCAGGCCGCGCTCGATCCCTATCTGTTCATGCGCGATGCCTATTTGCAGCGGCGCAGAAGCCTGATCTACGACGGTCGGCCGCCGCGGGAGGAATAGCTCATGCTTGCACGCGTCGATCGAGTGCTCGCGGGAATCGCACTCGTGACCTTGACGGGTCTTGCGGGCGCGACCGGGGCCGACACGCCGCCGGACGTTCTGGTGAAGAACGTCACGCTCGAGGTGGTCGGGATCATCAAGAACGACAAGGACATCCAGGGCGGCGACCGCAAGAAGATCGTCGGCCTGATCGAGGCCAAGGTGCTGCCGCACTTCGACTTCACCACGATGACTGCGACCGCGGTCGGCCTCTCCTGGCGCAAAGCCGCGCCGGAGCAGAAGCAGCGCCTGACCGAGGAGTTCAAGACGCTGCTGGTGCGCACCTACGCCAGCGCGCTGGCGGCGTACAGCGACCAGAGGTTCGATTTCCGGCCGCTGCACGCGCGGCCGGACGACACCGACGTGACGGTGCAGGTGCGCATCATCCAGCCCGGACAGCAGCCCGTGTCGATCGACTACGGGATGGAGAAGACCGCCTCGGGCTGGAAAGCCTACGACGTCGTGGTGGGTGGCGTGAGCCTGGTGGCGAACTACCGCACCGAATTCGGCAACATCGTGCGCGCCGAGGGCATCGACGGCCTGATCCGCAACCTGCACGCGAAGAATCAGTCGCTCGAGCAAGCCGGGGAGCAAGGCAAGAAGTGATGCAGCGCGAAGGAACCACGCTGAAGCTTAGCGGGCCGGTGACGCTCGCGAACGTCGCGCAGGTGCTCGAAGAGGGTCTGCAGCAGATCCGCGACGGCGCGCGCACCATCGACCTCGGCGAGGTGACGGAGCTCGACTCCTCACTGCTGGCGATGCTGCTCGCCTGGCTGCGGGAGGCGAAGCGGCGCAATTCCGAGGTCGCCTTCGCCAATTTGCCGCAGGGCCTCGAGACGATCGCGCAGCTGTACGGCGTCGAGGGGCTGCTGCCCGTACCCGGCGCGCGCCACTGACCCCCGCGATCGAGATCCGCGGCGTCGAGAAGCGCTACGGTGCGCTGCGCGCGCTCGACGGGGTGAGCCTCGCGATCGCGCCGGGCGAGTTCTTCGGCCTGCTCGGGCCGAACGGCGCAGGCAAGACCACCCTGATCAGCATCGTAGCGGGGCTCGCGCGCGCCGACGCCGGGTCGGTCTCGATCTTGGGCGCGGACGTCACGGCCGAGTACCGCCGCGCGCGCCGGCTGCTGGGCATCGTGCCGCAGGAGCTGGTGTTCGACCCCTTCTTCACGGTGCGCGAAACGCTGCGCTTCCAGTCCGGCTATTTCGGCATTCGGCGCAACGACGCCTGGATCGACGAGGTCATGCACCACCTCGACCTGGGCGCGAAGGCGGACGTCAACATGCGCGCGCTCTCGGGGGGCATGAAGCGCCGCGTGCTGGTGGCGCAGGCGCTGGTGCACAAGCCGCCCGTGATCGTGCTCGACGAGCCCACTGCCGGCGTGGACGTGGAGCTGCGCCAGGGCTTGTGGCACTTCGTGCGGCGCCTGAACCGCGACGGCCACACGGTGGTGCTCACCACGCACTATCTGGAAGAAGCGGAGTCGCTGTGCACCCGCATCGCAATGCTCAAGGCCGGGCGGGTGGTGGCGCTCGACTCGACCCGCAACCTGCTGGCGAGCTTCTCGGGCCTGTACCTCAAGCTCTCGCTCGCGCGCGAGGCGTTGCCCGAGGCGCTCGCCGCGCGCATGGTGGGGCGCGAAGGCGCGCGCGTCACGCTGCGGCTGGAGAGCTACGCCGAGATCGAGCCCGTGCTCGCCGCACTGCGCGAGTCCGCAATCGGCGTGACCGAGCTCGAGCTCGAGCAGCCCGACCTCGAGGAGGTGTTCATGAGCGTGATGGGGCGGCCATGATGACCGGCTTCGCGACCCTGCTCTACAAGGAGCTGCTGCGCTTCTGGAAGGTCAGCTTCCAGACCATGGCCGCGCCGGTGCTCACCGCGCTGCTGTACCTGCTGATCTTCGCCCACGCGCTCGAGGGGCGGGTGAATGTCTACCGGGACGTGAGCTACACCGCGTTCCTGGTCCCGGGGCTGGTCATGATGAGCGTGCTGCAGAACGCTTTCGCCAACAGTTCCTCCAGCCTGATTCAGTCCAAGATCAGCGGCAACCTCGTTTTCGTTCTGCTGCCGCCGATCTCCTACCAGGAGTTCTTCTGGGCCTACGTGCTCGCCTCGATGGTGCGCGCGAGCGCGGTCGGCCTGGGCGTGCTCGCGGCCGCGGCCTGGTTCGTCGAGCTCAGGCTGCAGGCGCCGCTCTGGGCGCTCGCCTTCGCCCTGCTGTGCAGCGGACTGCTCGGCACGCTCGGGCTGGTGGCCGGCATCTGGGCGGAGCGCTTCGACCAGCTAGCCGGGTTCCAGAACTTCGTGATCCTGCCGCTTACCTTCCTGTCGGGCGTGTTCTACTCGATCCACTCGCTGCCCCCGTTCTGGCAGGGGCTCTCGCACGCCAATCCCTTTTTCTACATGATCGACGGATTTCGCTACGGCTTCTTCGGTGTCTCGGACGTGCCGCCCGTGGTGAGCCTGGCCGTCGTCGGAGTAAGCTTCGCGCTGGCCGTCGCGGGCACGCTGTGGATGCTCAAGCACGGCTACAAACTGCGGGGATAGGACGATGGTGACGGCGGAGAGCGTCAAGCAGGGGATTGCGGCGGGCCTCGCGTGCGAGCATCTCGAAGTCGCGGGCGACGGGGAGCATTTCCAGGCCCTGGTCGTTTCGCCCGAGTTCGAGGGCCGCAGCAGGGTGCAGCGCCACCAGCTCGTGTACCGCGCGCTCGGCGAGCGGATGCGCGAGGAGATCCACGCCCTGTCGATGCGCACCCTGACGCCGCAGGAGTGGCGGGCCGGTGGATAAGCTGCGCATCACCGGCGGCCGGCCGCTCGAGGGCGAAATCCGCGTCTCGGGCGCGAAGAACGCCGCGCTGCCGATCATGTGCGCGGCGCTGCTCACCGAGGGCGCGCTCCTGCTCGACAACGTGCCGCGCCTGATGGACGTCGCCACGATGTCCAGGCTGCTCGCGCGCATGGGGGTCGAGCTCGGGCCGCAGCGCGACGGACG
>JBAUTD010000568.1:0-12074 GCA_049582045.1 Burkholderiales bacterium | reverse complement strand
GGCATCGCCCGCGCCCGCCGCGGTTTCGCTCCAGCCCCAGCCCGCCGCCGCCGACGAACCCAGTGGCGTATACCTTCAGCTCGGCGCGTTCTCCGCGCGCGAGAACGCCGAGAGCTTTCGCGTGCACGTGTATCGCGAGCTGGCCTGGCTGTCGGACGCGATTCACGTGCTGGCGAGCGGCGGCCTGTACAAACTGCACCTTGGGCCGTATCGCACTCAGGACCAGGCGCGCGCCGTCGCCCAGCGCATCGAAAGCGAGCTGAACTTCAAGCCCGTATTCATTGTCCGATAGCGGGTCCGCCGTTTCTTCCCTGTCCTATAATCCGCCGCTTTTCGGAAGGTATTCCATGCTCCGTACGCTCTTAGCGCTCCTGCTGTCAGGCTTTTCCACCCTCGCCGCCGCCGGCATGCCGCAGCTGCCCACCGTGGTCGGCAACGCCTGGCTGGTCGCCGACATGTCGAGCGGCCAGATTCTCGGTTCGGAGAAGGCCGACCAGCGCTTTGAGCCCGCCTCCCTCACCAAGTTGATGACCGCCTATCTGGTGTTCACCGCCTTGCGCGAGAAGAAGCTTTCGCTCCAGCAGCAGGTCCCCGTGTCTGAGAGCGCCTGGAAAGCGCCCGGCTCGCGCATGTTCATCGAGCCCGGCAAGCCGGTGACCGTCGAGCAGCTGATCCAGGGCATGGAGGTACAGTCCGGCAACGACGCCTGCATCGCGCTGGCCGAGGCGGTCGCGGGTTCGCAGGACATCTTCGTGCAGATGATGAACCGCGAGGCACAGCAACTCGGCATGACCAACACGCACTTCGTCAATCCCACAGGCCTGCCGGATCCGCAGCACTACAGCACCGCGCACGACATCTACCTGCTCGCGAGCGCGCTGATCCGCGATTTCCCCGCCGAGTACGCGAGGTACTACTCGGAAAAAGAGTTCACCTACAACAACATCACGCAGCGCAACCGCAACCGGCTGTTGTGGCTGGATCCTAGCGTGGACGGGGTGAAGACCGGGCACACCGAAGAAGCGGGGTACTGCCTGGTGGCGTCGGCCAAGCACGGCCCGCGCCGGCTGATCTCGGTGCTGCTCGGGTCCACCTCCGAGCAGATGCGCGCGCAGGAATCGCTCAAGCTGCTCAACTGGGGCTATCAGTTCTTCGACAGCGTCAAGCTGTACGACAAGGACCAAACGGTGAAATCGCTCCAGGTCTGGAAGGGGGTGGCGGGCACGGTCAAGGCCGGCTTCGATCGCGCGATCATGATCAGCGTGCCAAAGGGCGACGCGGACAAGCTCAAAGCCGAATTGGTGTCGCAGCAGCCGCTGGTGGCACCGGTCGCGCAAGGCCAGCGCGTGGGCCTGCTGCGGCTTACGCTGTACGGCAAGCCCGTGGGAGAGTACCCGCTGCTCGCCCTCGAGCCGGTGGGTGTCGCGGGCATCTTCGGCAGGGCGTGGGATACACTGCGTTTGTGGATGAAGTAAAGAGGGCGCCATGGTCTTTCTGAACGGCAAGTTCCTGCCTATCGAGCAGGCGATGGTTCCGGTCCTCGACCGGGGGTTCATTTTCGGCGACGGCGTCTACGAGCTGGTGCCGGTGTATTCGCGCGTGCCGTTCAGGATCGACGAACATCTGCGCCGCCTCGAGCGCAGCCTGGCCGAGGTGCGGATCAGCAATCCTTACAGCGCGGCGCAGTGGAAGGAGATCATCGCGCGTCTGATCGCCGAGCAGCCCTTCGAGGATCAGGGCATCTACCTCCAGGTGACGCGCGGCGTGGCCAAGCGCGACCACGCTTTCCCGAAAGACGTCGCGCCGACGGTGTTCCTCATGTCGAACCCGCTGGTCAATCCGCCGCGCGAGCTGGTCGAAAAGGGCGTCGGCGCCTTGAGCGCGGTCGACAATCGCTGGCTGCGCTGCGACATCAAGTCGATCTCGCTCATCGGCAACTGCCTGCTGCGGCAGATTTCTGCCGACGCCGGCGCGGCCGAGACCGTCATGTTCCGCGACGGCAGGCTTACGGAGGCTTCGGCGTCGAACGTATTCATCGTCAAAGGGGGCGTCATCCGCTCGCCGGCCAAGTCCAACCTGATTCTGCCTGGCATCACCTACGACGTCGTCGTGGAGCTGGCGCAGTCCGCGGGCATTGCGCTCGAGTTCGGCGAAATCACCGAAGCCGAGGTGCGTGCGGCGGACGAGCTGTGGGTCACCTCTTCGTCGAAGGAGGTGCTGGCAATCGTCCAGCTCGACGGCAAACCGATCGGAGACGGCAAGCCCGGCGCGGTGTTCCGGCGCATGTACCAGCTCTACCAGGAATTCAAGCAGCGGGTGATGCGCGCCGGCAAGCAGGCCGTGGCGGCCTAGGAGGCGTCCGATGGACGAGGTGCGCGAATCCGCGCTCACCTATCCGTGCGAATTTCCGATCAAGGTGATGGGTCGGCGCGAAGGCGGCTTCGCGCAGGAAGTGATGCAGATCGTCCTCAGGCATGCACCCGATTTCGAGCCGGCAACGATCGAAATGCGACCCAGCCGGCAGGGCAAGTACCTCGGACTCACGCTGGTCATCCAGGCGCGCTCGCGCGAGCAGCTCGACGCACTGTACCGCGAGCTGTGCGATCACCCGGCGGTGGTGATGGTGCTGTGATGGCCGAGGTGCTGACCTCCGCGATTCACGTCAAGCGGCTCGGCAGAGTGGATTACCTTGCTGCGCTCGAGGCGATGCGCGTGTTCACTGCGCAACGAGGCGACGCCACCGACGACGAGCTGTGGCTGCTCGAGCACCCGCCGGTCTATACGCTCGGGCTCGGCGCGGACGCGGCGCACGGGCCGCGCAGCGACAACGGGATCCCGGTGGTGAGGGTCGAGCGGGGCGGCGAGATCACCTATCACGGCCCGGGACAAGTGGTTCTGTATACCCTTGTCGACCTCGGTCGGCGGGGGCTCAAGGTGCGCGCCTTCGTGGCCATGCTCGAGCAATCGGTGATCGATCTGCTCGCCGAGAACGGCGTGAGCGCCGTGCGGCGCGCAGGCGCGCCGGGCGTCTACGTGGGCGATGCCAAGGTCGCGGCGCTCGGAATCCGGGTCGCGCGCGGGCGGGCTTTTCACGGTTTGGCCTTGAACGTGGATGTCGAGCTCGCGCCGTTTGGCGCGATCGATCCCTGTGGCTACCCGGGCCTCGCGGTCACCCGCACGCGCGACCTGGGTGTCGCCGGCACGCCGCGCGAGCTGGGCGGCAGGCTGGCGCAAATTCTCGCGCAGAGGCTGGGCGATGCGTGACGCCGGCGTGAAGGAGAAGGGACAGCGAAAGACCGCGCGGATCCCGGTCAAGATCGTGCCGCGCGAAGCGCTGCCCAAGCCCGCGTGGATCCGGGTGCGCGCGGCCAGCCCGAATTCGCGCTTCTACGAGATCAAGGACATCCTGCGCGCGCAGCAGCTGCATACGGTGTGCGAGGAGGCGTCTTGCCCGAACATTGCCGAGTGCTTCGGCAAGGGCACCGCGACCTTCATGATTCTGGGCGATATTTGCACTCGCCGCTGCCCGTTCTGTGACGTTGCGCACGGGCGGCCGCTCGCGCCCGACCCGAACGAGCCGCTGCACCTGGCCGAGACGATCGCGCGCCTGGAGCTTTCCTACGTCGTGATCACCAGCGTGGACCGCGACGACCTGAGGGACGGCGGCGCACAGCATTTCGTCGCATGCATCCGCGCGGTGCGTGAGCGCTCGCCGCGCACGCGCATCGAGGTGCTGGTGCCGGACTTCCGGGGGCGGATCGAGCGCGCCATCGAGGTCCTGGGCGCGGCGCCGCCGGACGTCATGAATCACAATCTGGAAACCGTGCCGAGGCTCTACCGCAAGGCGCGGCCCGGCGGCGACTACCTTCACTCGCTCGCGCTGCTGCAGTCTTTCAGGCGCCGCCATCCCGCGGTGCCGACCAAGTCCGGGCTGATGGTCGGCCTGGGCGAGAGCGACGACGAAATCTTGCAGGTCATGCGCGATCTCAGGGCCCACGGGGTCGACATGCTCACCATCGGCCAGTACCTGCAGCCGTCCGCGCACCACCTGCCGGTGGAGCGCTACGTGCATCCGGAGACCTTCGCGATGTTCGAGCGCGAGGCCGCGGCGATGGGCTTTCGCCATGCCGCGGTGGGCGCCATGGTGCGCTCGTCGTATCACGCCGACCGGCAGGCGCACGGCGCCGGCGTGGGCTGAGCCGGCGCGCATGGCCGCCTGGGTCTCCGCGCTGAAAGCGGTCCTGCCGTACGTCACCGACGTCGTGACCGCGGCAATCCCGGCGTTTACAGCGCGCAAGGATCGTTCAGCCGAGGTGACGGCGCAGCAGATCGCCGAGCTGCAAGTCGCTGCAACGCACAATGCCGAGTCGGTGAAAGTGCTGGCCGAGCAGCTGCAGCGCACGGTAAGCGCGCTCGAGCAGGGCGCGGCCAACGTCGACCGGACCCTGCGGCGGCTGCGCGTGCTGGCCGCCGCGTCGCTGCTGGTTGCGGCATTCGCGTTGTGCGCCGCGCTGTTCGTCCTTGTCGGATAATGACGGCTTTACGCGTAAGGAGGTTGTCATGAGAAGACTTGCGATGCTGCTGGTGCTGGCGCTCGCAGCCGCCCCCGCGATGGCTAGAAAACCCTGCGAAGAACTCAAGGCGGAGATCGCGGCCAAGATCGAGGCCAACGGGGTCAAGCAATACACGCTCGAGATCGTTCCGATGGACGCGACCGCCGACGGCAAGGTCGTGGGCACCTGCGACGGCGGAACCAAGAAGATCGTCTACCGGCGAGGCTAGCAGGCGACCCGGAGCGAACCGCATGAGCGCCTTGAAGCGATTTTCGAAGAACGCGCTGCGCGACCTGCTGGTAACGGGCTGGATGACGCATGACGCGATGTGGTTCGCGAGCAGCGCCCGCCTGTGCGGGATCGAGCGGACAAACGTCGTGAACCGCGGTGCCGTGAAGGCCATGGCCGAGGTCGAGGGGCAGCGGCTGCACAAGGCACTTGCGGCGGGGCCCATCGACAGCTTCGAGGAGTTGCGGCGCTTCCTGGGCGATGCTTTCGACCTGATGCGCACGCCGTTCATGAAGTTCGAGCTCACCTATCCGGAGCAGAACCTGATGCGCTGGGAAACCGAGCGCTGCTTCGCGCACGAAGGGGTCAGCAAGCTGGGGATGATCGACCGCTACGAGTGCGGCATCTTCGACCGCCTTGAGGGTTGGCTCGAGAGCCTCGGTATCGAATACAAGGCAACGCCGGAGATCGACGGGTGCTTCATGCATCGGCGCGGGCGTTGCGTGCGCGAATACCGCTTCGCATTCCGGCCCACCGCGGACGACGCGGGAATGAATCGGTGAAACTGGCGTGTCTCGCCCTGATCGTCACCCTGCTGGCCTGGAGCCAGCCCGCTAGCGCGCAGCTGGACCGGATCAGCAACAAGGAAGCCGTTGCCGCACTCAAGGCCGCGCTCGATAAGGGGGCACGGCAGGCCGTTTCATCTCTCGGCCGGACCGACGGCTTTTTTGGCGACCCGCGGGTGAAGATCCCGCTGCCCGAGTCGCTCCAGACGGCCGAGGGGTGGATGCGCCGGCTCGGCATGGGCAGGTACGCCGATGAGCTGGTGCTCACCATGAACCGCGCGGCCGAGGCCGCGGTACCCGAAGCGAGGACGCTGCTGGTCGGCGCGGTGAAGAAGATGACCGTTGAGGACGCCAAGGGCATCCTCGCCGGCGGTGACACGGCGGGCACGGCGTACTTCCGCCGCAGCACCGAAGAGCAGCTGCGGGTCAGGTTCCTGCCGATCGTCAGCAAGGCGACGGCCAGGGTGAAGCTGGCCGAGAAGTACAACGAGTACGCCGACAAGGGCGTGCGCTTCGGCCTGCTGAGCCGGCAGGACGCGAACCTCGATGCCTACGTCACGCAGAAGGCGCTCGACGGCCTGTTTCTGGTGATCGCGGACGAAGAACGGAAGATCCGCCAGGATCCGGTTGGTTCGGCCTCGAGCCTCATCAGGAAGGTGTTCGGCGCGCTGCGCTGAGCGGTTGCGCGGACAGGGCGCGCACTGTCCAGAACAGACTGAGGCCACCGCCCGCGCAAATCGCCGCGAGCAGGAAGCCTGCACGGTAGTCGCCGGTCAGGTCGTGCAGCGTTCCGGCCGCCCAGGAGCCGACCGCACCCCCCAGGCCCATGCCGACCATGATCGTGCCGTAGACGGTGCCCAGTCCGCCGCCCGAGAAGTTGCGTGCCGAGAGCACCGCTACCAGGGGTCCGCGCGAGCCCTGCATGGTGCCGAACAGGAGCACGAAAGCCCCTACCAGCGCGTACGCGCGGTGCCATTCCAGCAGCGCGAGCATGCCGATGCCGACGATGGTCGAGGTGTACGAGAGCGTGGCGACGGGACGCTCGCCGATGCGCTCGGCGAGCACTCCCGAGCCGAGCATACCGACGATGGAGATCATTCCCACCAGGCCGTAGATGGACGCGGCTTCGAGCGGAGGAAAGCCGATCTCGACGAGATAAGCGACCGCCTGCACTCCGATCGCATAAGTGGTCACCGAAGTGAAGAACATCACGCCAAAAAGCGCCCAGAACGCGGAGGTCCGGAGCGCACGTGCGATCGTCCATGCGTTGCCCGGTGCCGTGCTCGGTGCTACGCCGGCTCGCTCCGGCCGTCCGGCGGCGATGCGGCGCCACGGCAGAACGAGCACGAGCGGCAACAGCGCGAGCAGCACGGCTCCGAGCGCGTGGTAGGCGCCGCGCCAGCCGAAACGCTCGATCAGCCACTGCGTTCCGGGCGCAATGATCAGCAATCCGGTGCCGAGCGCCGCGTAGAGAATTCCCATCGCGCTCGCGAGGCGTTCCCGGAACCACCGGTTGGCGAGGCCCGAGGCCGGCACCATCCCGATCAGCGCCGATCCCACGCCGCCCGCCACGCCGATCAGGAGGTAGAGCTGCCACAGCGCGCCGAGCCAGCCCGCGAGCGCGTAGGCCGAGCCGAACAGGGCGAGCCCGACGCAGTAGCAAAAGCGCGGCCCGAGGCGGTCGAACGCGATGCCGGCCAGAGGCGACATCATTCCGGCGAACAGCATGTAGGTCGAATACACACCGGTGAGCGCGCCGCGATCGGCGCCGAACTCGCGCGCCAGCGGCAACAGGAACACCGCGTAGCTCTCGCCGATGCCGCGCGAGAGCAGGTTCATCGTAGTGCACAGCGCGAGGACGCCTAATGCCGCACGCCTCAGCTCATGTGCATCGTGCGCGGCAGCCAGAGGATGATGTCCGGAAAGGCGAGGAACAGCGCCAGCGTCACCACGTCGGCGAGGAAGAACGGCATGATGCCGCGGAACACGTCCGACAGCGGGATGTCGGGCCGCACGCCGTTGACCACGAAGCAGTTCAGTCCGATCGGTGGCGTGATGAGGCAGATTTCGCACATCTTGACGACAACGATGCCGAACCATATCGGGTCGTAGCCGAGCGCGATGACCGCGGGATAGACCACCGGCAGCGTGAGCAGCAGCATGCCGATCGCATCCATGAACATGCCGAGCACGGTGTAGAACAGCAGGATCCCGATCATGATCGCAAGCGGCGGCAGCGGCAGCGTCACGACCCACTTGGCGAAGGCGTCCGGCAGACCGGCGAAGCCGAGAAAGCGTACGAACATCAGCACGCCCCAGATGATCGAGAAGATCATCACGGTGAGCTTGGCCGATTCGAGCAGCGCCTCGCGCAGGCCGCGCCAGCGCATCCCGTGCGCGAGCGCGATCACGAACACGACGAAGGCGCCAAGGGCACCGGCTTCGGTCGGCGTCGCCCAGCCGTAGTACATCGCGGAGAAGATGATGATCACCACGGCGATGATCGGCAGCGTTCCCGGCACCGAGCGCCAGCGCTCCCGCCAGGTGAACCCCCTGATCGGGCGCCCGAGGTTCGGCTTCAGCGTGGCGATGATCACGATCATGATCGAGTAGGCGATCGCCGACACGATGCCCGGCAGGAAGCCCGCCACCAGCAGCGCCCCCACCGACTGCTCGACGATGATGGCGTAGATCACCAGCAGCGCGCTGGGCGGAATCAGCGAGGCGAGCGTGCCTCCGGCGGCCACGACGCCGGCCGCGAGCTTGCGGTCGTAACCGTACTTGAGCATGTCCGGGATCGCGACCCGGCTGAACACCGCGGCGGTCGCGGTGCTCGCGCCCGACACCGCGGCGAAGCCGGTGGCGGCGATCACCGTAGCCACCGCGAGACCGCCCGGCACCCAGCCGAGCCATTTGCGAGCGGCATCGAACAAACGCTCGGTCAGGCCGGCGTGGAAGGCGAGGTAGCCGATGAGGATGAACATCGGCAGCACGCTCAGGGTGTAGCTGACCGCCTTGGAGTGCGGAATCGTGCCCGCCATGCCCGCGCCGGCGTCCCAGCCGAGCATGGCGATGAGCCCGACCATGCCGACGAAGGCGGCGGCATAGACCACCCGCACGCCGAGGAACACCAGCGCGATCAAGCCGATCACGCCGGCGATGCCGATCTCGAACGAGCTCAATTCGCGCCCTCGGCTTCCTGCGCGGCGAACTCCTCCGCGGTCATCGCCCTGGGAATCGCGACCGGTTCGGCGTCGGGATTGAGCATCAGACGCACATAGGCTGCCAGCTGCAGCAGCAGGCGCAGCCACAGCAAGCCGAACGACACCGGCACCAGAAGCTTGGACGGCCATACCGGCAGCTCGGCGTCGATCGTGCTGTCGCCCAGCTGGTAAGCGCGCAGGAAATGGTCGAAGCCGTACCAGATCAGCACCGCGATCACGAACAGCGCGATCAGCGTGCCGAACACCTCCATCGCCCAGTGCAGGCGCCCGGTGGCCATCTTGAGGAACATCTCCATTCTGACGTGGCCGCCCAGGCGCTGGCAGTAGGCGATGCCGAGAAAGGCGAAGGTCGCCATCGACAGCTCGACGAAGTCGATGTAGCCGTTGATCGGCCTGTTGAGCAGCTGGCGGCCGAGCACCTGCGCCATGCCTAGGAGCATCAGCCCGAAGATGCACGCCGCCGCCACAAGGTTGAAGAAGGTCTCGACGCGGCCGAGCCGGACGTCGAACACGCCCAGCGTCGAGCCCTCCGCGCGCGGCAACGCGCTCATGCGATTACTTTGCCGCTTGGTCGGCGGTCTTGAACAGCAGGTCGAGCAGGCCTCGGGCGTCGAACTTGTCCTTGTTCTCCGCGACCCACTTGTCCCACACCGGCTTGCCGGCGATCTTGCGGAAGTCCTCCAGCTGGCCCTCGGAGTAGGTCACCGGCTTGAGCGTCTTGGCCAGCATCGGCAGATTCTTCTTGTCGATGGCGACGTAGGCCGCGATCTGCGCGTCGAAAACCTCGTTCTTCGCGTCCATCACCAGCTTCTTGTACTGCTCGGGCAGCTTCTGCCAGGACGACTTGCTGAACACGATCGGGCAATCGGAGGTGCCGGGAGACATGTTGGTGGTGTACCAGTCCGACACCTCGTTGATCTTGTAGGCCACCTGCGCGTAGGTGAACGGGAAAGACGCCGCGTCCATCGTGCCGCGCTGCATGGAGGTGTAGACCTCGGTCGCGGTGGTCGTGGTCTTGATTGCCCCCAGCACCTGCATCGCGTCGCCTATGCCGCCGCCCGCGCGCACCCGCAGCCCCTTCCAGTCCGTGAGCTTGTAGGGCGGCTTGCCCTTGCCCAGGAACTCGTACTGCGGCAGCAGGGTAGAGGCGTAGGCCATCGCGTCCCAGCGGTCCATGTCGGCCACCAGGGCGGGATGGTGGTACAGCTTCTCGCGCACGACGCGCGACACCTTCCATTCGCCCAGCGGCAGGAACGGAAGCGAGAACACCATGAACGCCGGGTTCTTGCCCGGATGGTAGAAGTTGCAGAAATGCGCGCCATCGAGCGCGCCGAGCTTGATGCCGTCCAGGTTCTCGCGCGCCTTGGAGAACGATTCTCCGTAGCCGATGCGGATCGTGAAGTTGCCGCCGGTCTTCTTCGACACGATGTCGGCCAGCACTTCGATGCCCTTGGTGAAGGCGCGCTGATTGCCCCAGGTGGAGAACTTCCACTCGAGTTTCGGTCCGTCGACTTCCGCGGCGCTCGCCGAAAGGGCGGCGAACACCGCCACGACCGCAATTGCGGCAGCGCTGTGATTGGTTTTACGCATGATGTTTCCTCCCGTGGTCGTTGTGCGGGGGATTCGCTCCCCTCTTAGAAGGATTCTGGATCCTGAAGCCGATGCAAGGTAGCACACGGCGGCAGTGCCCGACAACCTGGCGCAAGCTAGTGCGCTTCGTCCCAGTTGTCGCCTACGCCCACGTCCACGATCAGCGGCACGTCGAGCGCGGTCACGTCCTGCATCCGCGCGCGCAGCCCCTCGCGCACTTCGTCGAGCTCGGCCTGCGGCACCTCGAGCACGAGCTCGTCGTGCACCTGCATGATCAGCTTTGCGCCGAAATCGCGCTCGTCGAGCCAGTTCTGCACCGTGACCATGGCAAGCTTGATCAGGTCGGCCGCCGTGCCCTGCATCGGCGCGTTGATCGCCGCGCGCTCGGCGGCCTGGCGACGCTGTGGCGAGCCGCTTCTCATCTCCGCCAGCCAGAGCCGGCGGCCGAACACCGTCTCCACGTAACCCAGCTTGCGGGCGCGCTCGCGCGTTTCGTCCATGTAGCGCCTTACGCCCGGATAGCGCGAAAAGTAGGAATCGATGTAGGCCTGCGCCGTGGCGCGCTCGATGCCGAGGTTTTGCGCCAGGCCGAACGAGGACATGCCGTAGATCAGGCCGAAGTTGATCACCTTGGCGGTACGGCGTTCGTCCACCGTCACTTCGTCCAGCGGGCGGCCGAAGACCTCGGCCGCGGTGGCCCGGTGCACGTCGTGGCCGTGCGCAAAGGCGTGGCGCAGGCCCTCGTCGCCCGACAGATGCGCCATGATGCGCAGCTCGATCTGGGAGTAGTCGGCGCTCAGGATGCGGCACCCGGGCGGCGCGATGAACGCCTCGCGGATGCGCCGCCCCTGCGGGGTGCGGATCGGGATGTTCTGCAAGTTGGGCTCGGTCGAGGCCAGCCGCCCGGTCACCGCTACCGCCTGCGAGTACGTGGTGTGGACGCGCCCGGTGCGAGAGTTCACCATGCGCGGCAGCTTGTCGGTGTAGGTCGATTTGAGCTTCGCCAGTCCCCTGTATTCGAGCAGGATCTTCGGCAGCGGGTAGTCCTGCGCCAGCTCGGCGAGCACGTCCTCGTCGGTCGAGGGCGCGCCGGAAGGCGTCTTCTTCTTGACCGGCAGGCCCTGGCGCTCGAACAGGATCTCCTGGATCTGCTTGGGCGAGTTGAGATTGAACGGCTGGCCGGCCGCCTCGTAGGCCTTCTGCTCCTTGTCCAGCATTTCCTTGCCCAGCTCGTGGCTCTGCGCCTCGAGCTTCGCGCTGTCGAGCAGCACGCCGTTGCGCTCCATGCGCAGCAGCACGGGCAGCAGCGGCATCTCGATTTCCCGGTAGACGTAAGCGAGCTTCGGGTCCGCGGCGATCCTGGGATAGAGCGCGTCATGCACCGCGAGCGTGCAGTCGGCGTCTTCGGCTGCGTATTCGGTGGCGCGCTGCACGTCGACCGCCGAGAACGGTATCCGCGCCGCACCCTTGCCGGTGACTTCGTCGTAGGAGATCGTTTTCCAGCCAAGGTGCCGCTGCGCCAGGGAATCAAGGTCGTGCCGCTCGTGCACTTCGAGGACGTAGGACTCGAGCAGCGTGTCGTGCGCGATTCCGGCCAGGTTGACGCCGTGGTTGGCCAAAATATGCGCATCGAACTTCAGGTTCTGCCCGACCTTTGTCGGCGCCGCGTTCTCGAGCCACGGGCGCAGCAGCTCGAGCGCGCGCTCGATGCCGAGCTGCGGCGGCGCGTCTGGATAGTCGTGCGCGAGCGGAAGATAGGCCGCGGTGTTCCCGACCGCGAACGACATGCCCACCAGCCGCGCGAGCATCGGTTCCAGGCCGGTGGTTTCGGTGTCGAAGCCCGCCAGATCCGCCGCGCCCAGCGCCGCCATCATCTCGCGCAGCGCCGCTTCGTCGCGAATGCAGACGTAGCC
>JBAUTD010000567.1:0-3748 GCA_049582045.1 Burkholderiales bacterium | reverse complement strand
CCGCAGCGCGGCGAGCAGCGGTTCCGCGGCGAGCTCGGCGAGGTCGCCGAGCAGGCGCCGCTCGGCCTTGCCGTCGAGCTCGTCGACCGCGAGTCCGAGCGCGTCGGCGATGCGCTTGAGCAGGCCGCCGCCGATGTTGCGCTTGCCCGCCTCGATCAGGTTCAGGTACGAGGCCGAGATCCCGAGCGTCCCCGCCAGCCCCGCCTGCGTGATCGCGAGCGCTCGCCGGCGATCGCGGATCTTGGGCCCGATGAGCGGCACCCGGTTCATCGCGATCGCCGCCGCAGATATTGCAGCGCAAGGTCGAATATCGACGAAATTTGCAGCATATGTGTCAAGGATACACAAAAATCCCCAATACACTCAATGCACTATTGTCTTATTGACAGCTGTCACCCAGGATTCTCGACGCTGTTTTCCACAAGGAGGAGAGAATCCATGACTGACAAGCTGAAGAACTCTAGCCGCCGGCAGATGCTCAAGGCCGGCACCCTGGTCGGCGCCGGCCTCGCCGCGCCGTCGCTGCTGCTGCCCACCCGCAGCTGGGCCGCGGGCGAGCCCCCGATCGGAACCTGGCCCGCCGGCTCCAAGGGCCATACGGTGTACATCGGCGCGACCGTGCCGCGCACCGGCGCCTACGCGGTGCAGGGCGAGGACGAGCTGAAGGGCATGCAGCTCGCCGTCGAGCACATCAACGAGGGCCACCCGCTGATGCGCAAGATCGCGCCTCACACGAGGAAAGGCGTGCTCGGCAAGAAGGTCGAGCTGCTGGTGTCCGACTCCGGCGCCAAGCCCAACAACGCGGTGCAGGATCAGCAGCGCTTCATCACCGAGAACAAGATCGTGCTGATGACCGGCTCGACCTCGAGCGCGGTCGCGGTGGCGCTGAACAAGCTCGCCCAGCGCGAGAAGGTGCTCTACGCGGTCGCGATCTCCGGATCGAACGACACCACCGGCAAGGACTGCGCGCGCTACAGCTTCCGCCAGTGCTTCTACGGCGAGACCGCGGCCAACGCGATCGGCCCGGTGCTGATCAAGAACTTCGGCAAGAACCGCAAGGCCGCGTTCATGACGCCGGACTACACGTACGGCCACACCGTCACCAAGTCGGTGAACGACTATCTGAGCGCGAATGCCGGCTGGCAAATGGTGACCAACCAGGTCTCGCCGCTCGGCACCTCCGACTTCAGCTCCTACCTGACCAACATCGCCAACTCCGGCGCCGAGTTCATCATCAACGTGAACTGGGGGCGCGACGCCGTGCTGTCGATCCAGCAGGCCAAGCAGTTCGGCCTCACGCCGAAGATGGGGATGGTGATTCCCTACCAGATCCCGTTCCTCGCCAAGGAAGTGGGCCCGGCGCTGACCGAGGGCGTGTTCGCCGCGACCGACTTCTGGTGGACGCTGGAGGACAAGTACCCGCTCGCCAAGATGTTCGTCGAGGCGTTCGACAAGAAGTACGGCTACAAGCCCGAGTGGGGCGCGAACAACGCCTACATGCAGTTCGCGATCTGGGCCCGCATGGTGGAAGAGGCGAAGACCTTCTATCCGCCGTCGGTCATCAAGGCCTACGAGAAGGGCGAGACCTTCGAGTCCACGGTCGGCCCGGTGCACTTCCGGCCCCAGGATCACCAGCTGGTGCGTCCGGTGGTCATCGTGCGCGGCAAGAAGCCGAGCGACATGAGGAACAGCGAGGACTACTGGGAGGTCACCGAAGTGGTGCCCGGCGGGCCGCTGATGCAGAAGCCCGACGCGTTCGGCTGCAAGCTCGGCGACTATACTTGAGCTAAGGTTCAACCTGCGCAGCGACGCGGCAGCCGGCACGTGCCGGCTGCCGCGATCCTGCGCGCGTTCGCCGCATGATCACCTGGGCAAACTTCATCTCGCAGCTGTTTAACGGCCTGGCGCTGGGCGCGCTGCTCGCGCTCATCAGCTCGGGGCTGACGATCATCTACGGCACGCTCGGCGTGCTCAACCTGGCGCACGGCGCCATGTTCATGCTCGGCGGCTACGCCGGGTACGTCGCCTACCAGTACACCGGCTCCTACGTCGTGGCCGTGATCGCCGGCAGCGCGTTCCTGTTCTTCGTCGGGATCGTGATGGAGCGGGTGATCATGCGCCATTTCTACAAGCGCCCGCCCGAGGACCAGCTGCTGGTGACCTTCGGCCTGGCGATCTGCCTGGTCGAGCTGGTGCGCTTCTTCTTCTCCAGCCTGTCGAAGACCGTTCCGGCGCCGAAGGTCTTTGCGGGCATCACCAACCTGGGCTTCATGTTCTACCCGACCTACCGCCTGGCGGTGGTGGGAATCGTCGCGGTCGCGCTGATCGTGCTGTTCGTGGTGCTGTACAGGACCCGGCTCGGGCTCATCGTGCGCGCCGGCATCGAGGACTCGGTGATGGTCGACTCGCTCGGCGTAAACGTCGATCGGGTGTTCATGCTGGTGTTCGGCATCGGCTCGATGGCGGCCGGCTTCGCCGGCATCGTGAACGCCCCGGTGGTCTCGCTCGCGCCGGACATGGGCGAGGCGATCCTGGTGCAGACCTTCGTCGTGGTCGTGATCGGCGGCGTCGGCTCGTTCCCCGGCGCGGTGCTCGGCGGGCTGATCGCGGGCGAGATCATCAGCATCACTTCGATGTTCAATCCCGGCTACGCCTACGTGATGCTCTTTCTGGCGATGACGCTCGTCCTCGTGATTCGCCCGCGCGGCCTGCTCGGCGTGAAAGGACGCGAGTGAACGCCGATCGCCTGGGCAACACGCAGCGCCGCTTCCTGGTCGAAGCGTTGACGGCAATCGCGCTGCTCGCGGCGCCTTTCGTGCTGCCGTACCTCGGCGCCGCGCCCGACACGGTCAACCGGATCCTGGTCTGGGGCATGTTCGGCATCGGCTTCGACATCCTGTTCGGCTACACCGGGCTGCTCTCGTTCGGCCAGTCGGCGCTCTACGGCACGGGCGGCATGGTCTCGGCCTACCTGCTCACGCAGGCCGGGTTCCCGCACGTCGTGACGGCGCTGCTGCTCGGCATGGTCGCGGCCGCCATCGTCGGCTACCTGGTCGGGCTGATCGCGCTGCGCCGCACCGGGATCTACTTCGCCATGATCACGGTGGCGATCGCGGAGGTGTTCTTTTTCGTCGAATTCAACCCGCTGTCGAAGTGGACCGGCGGCGAGAACGGGCTGCCCGGGGTGCCCGCGCCCTCGCTCTACCTCGGATTCACCACGCTGCACTTCAAGACCGGCTGGACGCTGTATCCGTTTCTCGCCTTCTGGTATTTCGTCGGCATCGTGATCGCGCTGCGCATCGTACGCTCGCCGGTCGGCGCGATCCTGCGGGCGATCCGCGAGAACCCTCTGCGCGCGGAGGCGGTCGGCCACAACATCCACGGCTACAAGCTCGCCGCGTTCGTCGTCGCCGCGGCCTACGCCGGCCTCGCCGGCGGCCTGCTGGGCGTGATGCAGGGCTTCATGCCGCCCGATGCGTTCATGTTCGATACCTCGGGGCAGCTCGTGATGCAGACCGCGATCGGGGGCATCGGCACCCTGTTCGGCCCGCTGCTCGGGGCGGGGGTGTGGCTGTTCCTGCAGGACTTCCTGCAGGACACGCTCAAGCTCGGGGCGACCTGGAAGCTGGTGCTCGGATTCGTGTTCGTGCTGCTGGTGTTTTTCCTGCGCCACGGCCTGATCGGCGCCATCCGCGCCCTGTACGGCCTCGCCACCGGGCGCGGCGCGCCAGCCGAACCGATCCAGGCC
>JBAUTD010000566.1:0-1994 GCA_049582045.1 Burkholderiales bacterium | reverse complement strand
TGCCGGGCCTGCGCGCCGAGCTGCAGCACATGCCTCAGGTCGCGGGTCTGCTGGTGTTCGATGCCGACGGCCGGGAACTCGCGCACAGCGACGACGACGCGTTCGATCCGGTGTCTTCAGCCCTTTTCCGCGAGCGGGGCAGTAACGGGCTTTACATCAGCGATCCGTATTCGGAGCGAGACGGCCGGCACTGGCGCCTGTTGCTGTCGCGCCACCTAAAGGGGCCGCGCGGCGGCACCGTCGCGGCGGCGATCGAGCTCGAGAATTTTGACCGGCTGTACCGCATGATCGACCTGGGCCGCGGCGCGTTCATCACCCTGCTGTCGCTCGAGGGCAACGTGATTGCGCGCATACCCGATCCGGAGAAGATGCGCGGGCATCGCCTGCCCGGGCCGGGCATCCGCGACGCCGTGCGCCGCGACGGCGCTTGGCAGGGGTGGATGATGAGCCCGATCATGAAGCGCCAGGTGCTGCTCAACGCCTCGATGGTGCGAGGCTTCCCGCTGTTCGTGGTGAGCGGCGCCGACGAGGACGCGGTGTTCGCGCCCTGGCGCAAGGAAGCCGGCTTCGCCGTCGACCGGGCCTTTCTCACCTCCGGAGTCATGCTGGCACTGATCGCGCTCGCCGCCTGGGGCCTGCTGCGGCGCGAGCGGACCCTGGCGCAAAGCTGGCAGCGCTACCAGGCCATGATCGAGCACAGCTCGGACGCGCTGATCCTCACCCGACCCTTCAAGGGAGGCATCATCTACGCCAGCCCGGCGATCGAGCGCGTGCTCGGCTTCACCATGGACGAGCTCCGCGGGCGGGAGGTCATGGAGCTGGTCCACCCGGACACCCTCGATTGCGCGCACACGCTGCGCGCCGAGCTGCTTCGCGCGCCGGGAAAACTGTCGGTCGACGAAGCGAGGCTGCTGCACAAGGACGGCTCCCACCGCTGGATCGAGCTCACGCGCGAGAACCTGCTCGACGAGCCGAGCGTGCGCGGGGTGGTGATGAACCTGCGCGATATCTCGGAGCGCAAGCAGGCCGAGGCCGAGCGCGCGCGCCTGGAGCAGCGGCTGCGCCAGGCGGAGAAAATGGAGGCCGTCGGGCGGCTCGCGGGCGGCATCGCGCACGACTTCAACAACGTTCTGGGCGGCATCCTCGGTTACGCCGAGATGCTGTCCGAGAACGCCCCCGCCGGCTCGCCGCTCAAGCGCTACGCGGACAACGTGCTCACTGGCGCCAACCGCGCGAGCGGTCTGGTCGAGCAGATCCTTTCCTACAGCCGAAGCCAGCGCGGCAAGCGGATTCCGATCGACTTGCGCGACACCGTCTCGGAAACGATCGAGCTGGTGCGCGGCTCGCTGCCGCAGGGGATCCGCCTCGAGGCGGACCTGCCGTCGGCGCCGCTGTACGTGGTGGGGGACCCGACTCAGCTCCACCAGGTCGCGATGAATCTGTGCACCAACGCCCTGCAGGCGATGCGCGAGGGCGGAACGCTGCGCGTGACGCTCGATCCGGCCGAGGCGCCCGCGGCGCGCTCGCTCGCGCACAGCGTCCTGCAGGCGGGCGTCTATGCGTGCCTCACGGTCGAAGATACCGGCTGCGGCATGGACGAGGCGACCCAGGCACGCATCTTCGAGCCGTTCTTCACCACAAAGGAGGTCGGACGCGGCACCGGGCTCGGTCTGGCCATGGTCTACGGCATTGTCACCGACTCGGCGGGCGCGATCGACGTGGCGAGCGAGCCGGGGCGCGGCAGCCGGTTCGCGATCTACCTGCCGCGCGTCGATGCGCCCGCAATCACTCAGGATCCCGCGGTCGAGCTGCTTGCGCGCGGGCACGGAGAGCGCGTGCTGGTCGTAGACGACGAGGAAGCGCTGGTCGCCGTCACCGCCGAGGTCCTCAAGCGCATCGGCTACGACGCGGTGGAGTGCGCCGACGGCGCCGCCGCGCTCGCCGCGTTCGAGACCGGCCGCGTCGACGCGGTGATTGCCGACGAGATGATGCCC
>JBAUTD010000565.1:0-4230 GCA_049582045.1 Burkholderiales bacterium | reverse complement strand
GAGCAGGAACGCGCCGCTTGCAAGCCGCACCGCCTCGTGGAACGCGAGCGCCCAGCCCAGCGCCTTGGCGAAGCCGAGCGCGACCCAGGGGAACAGCGGCGGATCCTCGAGCCAGGGCTCGCCCGCCACGTGCGGCACGAGCCAGTCGCCGCCGAGCTGCATCTGGTGCGTGATCTCGATCGTGATCACGTCGAAGGTCTTCCAGGGATCGTGCCCCGCGAGGCCCGGCACGACGAACGCCAGCGCAATCAGCGCCAGCACCGCGAACGAGGGCGGCAGCGCGAGCCTACGGATCATGCGGCTATTTTAGGCGGCGGGAGCGCGGCACGGAAAACAAAAAGGGCGGCCGCAGCCGCCCTTTTTCTCGCGCCGAGAGCTTCTAGGCGCTCTCGCCGGTGGTCTTCTTGGTCCGCGTGTAGCGGCGCTTGAACTTCTCCACCCGGCCCGCGGTGTCCATGATCTTGTGCTTGCCGGTGTAGAACGAATGCGATTCCGAGGACACCTCGACCTTGATCACCGGATACTCGTTGCCGTCCTCCCACTTCATCTTGTCGCGGCCCTTGGTGTCGATCGCCGAGCGCGTGAGGAAGCTGTGGTTGGCGGCGGTGTCGAGGAAGATCACCGTATGGTACTGGGGGTGGATTCCGGTTTTCATGGCTGGGTCGCTTCGGAAAAGGCGCGAATTATACGTAAAACAACGGCTTAAGGCAATCCGGGGTCAGCCGCGGCGCATCGAGTCGAAGAACTCGGCGTTGTTCTTGGTGGCGCGGATCTTGTCGATCAGGAATTCGGCCGCCTCGAGCTCGTCCATCGGGTAAAGGAGCTTTCTGAGCACCCAGACCTTCTGCAGGAGCTCGGGCTTGATCAGCAGCTCCTCGCGCCGGGTGCCGGAGCGGTTGACGTTGATCGCCGGATAGATGCGCTTCTCGTGCATGCGCCGGTCGAGGTGGATCTCCATGTTGCCGGTGCCCTTGAACTCCTCGTAGATCACGTCGTCCATGCGGCTGCCGGTGTCGATCAGCGCGGTGGCGATGATGGTGAGCGAGCCGCCTTCCTCGATGTTTCTCGCCGCGCCGAAGAAGCGCTTCGGGCGCTGCAGCGCGTTGGCGTCCACGCCGCCGGTGAGCACCTTGCCCGAGGCCGGCACCACGGTGTTGTAGGCGCGCGCCAGGCGCGTGATCGAATCGAGCAGGATCACCACGTCCTTCTTGTGCTCGACCAGGCGCTTGGCCTTCTCGATCACCATTTCGGCCACCTGCACGTGGCGGCTGGCGGGCTCGTCGAAGGTCGAGGCGACCACCTCGCCGCGCACCGTGCGCGTCATCTCGGTGACTTCCTCCGGGCGCTCGTCGATCAGCAGCACGATCAGCGTCGCCTCGGGCTGGTTGGCGATCAGCGCGTGCGCCAGATGCTGCAGCATCACGGTCTTGCCCGCCTTGGGCGGCGAGACGATCAGGCCGCGCTGGCCCTTGCCCACCGGGGCGATGATGTCGATGATGCGCCCGGTGATGTTTTCCTCGGCCTTGATGTCGCGCTCGAGCCTGAACTGCACGTTCGGGTGCAGCGGCGTGAGGTTCTCGAACAGGATCTTCGACTTGGCGTTCTCGGGCGGCTCGCCGTTGACCTTGTCGACCTTGACCAGGGCGAAGTAGCGCTCGCCGTCCTTTGGCGTGCGGATCTCGCCCTCGATCGTGTCGCCGGTGTGCAGGTTGAAGCGGCGGATCTGCGACGGGCTGACGTAGATGTCGTCCGTGCTCGCGAGGTAGGAGGTGTCGGGGGAGCGCAGGAAGCCGAAGCCGTCGGGCAGCACTTCTAGCGTGCCGTCGCCGAAAATCGACTCGCCCTTCTTCGCCTGGTGCTTGAGCATGGCGAAGATGAGATCCTGCTTGCGCAGGCGGTTGGCGCCGTCGATCTGGTCGGCGACCGCCATGTCGACGAGCTCCGTGACGTGGAGGGACTTCAGTTCCGAAAGGTGCATAGACCGCAGTAAGAGAAGGACGAGAAGAAGCCGGGATCGACCCGTGGCCTGCCTGGCCTGCCAACAAACGAATTACGGGGAAGAAGGCGCGCCTCGGTACCGCCGGCGCTGGAATCTGACTGCGCCGGTCCTTAGCCGACGCAGGATTCGGTCAAAGCGTAAGGCGTTTAAATATTGCTGTCAAGGAACGCGGTCAACTGCGACTTCGAAAGCGCGCCGATACGGGTCGCTTCCACGTTGCCGTTCTTGAACAGCATCAGGGTGGGAATGCCGCGAATGCCGAACTTGGCCGGCACCAGCTGGTTCTCGTCGACGTTGATCTTGGCGATCTTCAGGCGGCCGTCGTATTCCTTCGCCACGTCCTCGAGGATCGGGGCGATCGACTTGCACGGCCCGCACCACTCGGCCCAGTAGTCGACCAGCACCGGGATTTCGGATTTCAGGACCTCGGGGTCGAAGCTGTCGTCGGTAACGTGATTGATGGCAGAACTGCTCATGGCTCCTCGAAGCGGATAGACAGGGGGGATGACTCAATTATGGGGCCGGCGTCGCGGAACGCAAGCCGGGCTCGCCGCAGGGGTGCTAAACTACGGATTCGTTTAACCTTTTTCCCTTCCGGGATTTATCCGAGAATGGCTTACGTCGTCACCGAATCTTGCATCAAGTGCAAGTACACCGATTGCGTGGACGTCTGTCCGGTGGACTGCTTCCGCGAAGGGCCCAACATGCTGGTGATCGACCCGGACGAGTGCATCGATTGCACCCTGTGCGTGCCCGAGTGCCCGGTCGAGGCCATTTTCGCCGAGGACGACGTGCCCGACGAGCAGCGCGGGTTCATCGCCCTCAACAAGGAGCTCGCCGCCGGCTGGAAGCCGATCATCGAGCGCAAGCCCGCGCCGCCCGACGCCGACGAGTGGGCCAAGAAGAAGGACAAGAAGGGACTGCTCGAGCGCTGATCTAGACCGAGATGCGCGTGCCCAGCTCGACCACGCGCTCGGGCAGGAGCTTGAACGATTCGGCCGCCGGCGGCGCGTTGCGCTGCATCCAGCGGAACAGCACCCGGCGCCAGGTGAACGGCCCAGGCCGGACTGCCGGCGCGATCCTCGTCCTGCCGAGAAAAAAGGTGGCCTCCGCCGGGTCGATCTCCAGCCCGTGGCGCCGCAGCAGGCGCAGGCCCTCGGGCACGTCGGGCTCCTCCATGAATCCGTAGCGCAGCGTTGCCTGGTAGACGCGGCCGCGCTCGAGCACTTGCAGCTCGGTGCGCTCGGCCTCGGGCACGTGCGGGTCCTCGGCGTCGGCGATGGTCAGGAACACGATGCGCTCGTGCAGCACCTTGTTGTGCTTGAGGTTGTGCAGCATCACGGTCGGCACCGCCTCCGGGTCGGCCGACAGGTAGACCGCGGTACCGGGCACGCGCGGCACTTCCGCGCCGCAGACCTCGGCGAAGCGCTCGAGCGGCACCCGCCTCGCGGCCAGGTGCGCGGCGATCACGGTCCCGCCGCGCTTCCAGGTGGTCAGCACGGCGAACAGCACGAGCGCGCAGGCGATCGGGAACCAGCCCCCGTCGGCGAACTTGGTCGCGTTCGCGGCGAAGAACACCATCTCCGCCGCGCCGATCAGGCCGAGCAGGGCGAGAAACAGCGGATTCGCCCGCTTGCGCCGCGCCAGCGTCACAATCGCAATCAGCGCGGTGGTCAGCACCATGGTCCCCGACACCGCGATGCCGTAGGCGGAGGCGATCGCGCTCGAGGACCCGAAGCCGAGCACCACCAGCACGACCAGAACCAGCATCGTCCAGTTGACCGGCGGCACGTAGATCTGGCCGCGCTCGGTCTCGGACGTGTGGCGCGTCGTCACCCGCGGCAGATAGCCCAGGCGCGCGGCCTGCTGCGTGACCGAGAACGCGCCCGAGATCGTCGCCTGCGAGGCGATCACGGTGGCTGCGGTGGCGAGCACCACCATCGGCCCGAGCAGCGCATCGGGCGCGAGCAGGTAGAACGGGTTCTTGAGCGCTGCGGGGCTGCGCAGCGCGAGCGCGCCCTGGCCGAAGTAGTTGACCATCAGCGCGGGGAACACCAGCCCGAACCAGGCGAGCCGGATCGGCGTGCGTCCGAAGTGGCCCATGTCGGCGTACAGCGCCTCGCCGCCGGTGACGCACAGGACGACCGAGCCGAGCACGAAGAACGCGTGCCGGTCGTGATGCAGGAAGAACTCGATGGCGCGCATCGGGTTCACTGCGGTCAGCACCGACG
>JBAUTD010000564.1:0-2029 GCA_049582045.1 Burkholderiales bacterium | reverse complement strand
CGGATACCGGTGTCGATGGTGCCGTACAGCGTCACGCTCGACTGCGCGAACGCGACGGCAGGAATCGCCAGCGCGCCGGCGACTGCCGCAGCTAATAGCTTCTTGTTCATCAAAAGTCTCCCAACTTGTTGGAAAATTTGGAGCGCTTGCGCGCCCCGCCTTAACCCCTCACGTGAGAAGTTACTTCAATTCTCCTCGGGGTTGCTGCTTTGGAGCAACGTTTGAGCGACGTTTTCCCTGTTTATGGGCCAAAGTGTTGCTCAACTACAACAGTCATCAGGCCGTCGTAAAAATTTCCTTTAGATCATATAGTTAATAAGTGCAGAAGAGCTCGCGAAGCGCCCTTCCGGGCTCTGCGGCACGCATGAACGCTTCCCCTACCAGGAAAGCGCCTATTCCGGCGCGCATGAGGCGCTGTGCGTCGGCGCGAGCCAGAATTCCGCTCTCAGCGACGACGATGCGCTCGCTCGGTACGCTCGGAAGCAGTTCGAGCGTGGTCTCGAGCCGCGTTTCGAAGGTGCGCAGGTTGCGGTTGTTGACCCCGAGCAGCGGTGTGCGCAGCGTGAGCGCTGCGTCGAGTTCGGCGGCGTCGTGGATCTCGATCAGCACCGCCATCCCGAGCTCGCGCGCGACCTCTTCGAGTTCGCGCATGGCATCAGGCGCGAGCGCCGCGGCGATCAGCAGGATGCAGTCGGCGCCGAGCGCGCGCGCCTCATAAACCTGGTAGGGCTCGAGCACGAAATCCTTACGCAGCGCCGGAAGCGCGCAGGCGGCGCGCGCTGCACCCAGGTGCTCTGGCGCGCCCTGGAAGAACTGCCGGTCCGTGAGCACCGATAGGCAGGCGGCGCCCCCCGCCTCGTAGCTGCGCGCGATCGCCGCAGGATCGAAATTCTCGCGCAACAGGCCCTTGGAAGGGCTCGCGCGCTTGATCTCCGCGATTACGGCGGCCCCCCCGGCAGCGCGCTTGGCGCGGATCGCGCCGACAAAGTCGCGCGCGGGCGCCGCAGCGCGGGCGCGGGCCTCGATCTCATGCGCCGGAATCGCCCGCTTGGCCGCGGCGATTTCCTCGCGCTTGGTCGCGAGGATGCGCTGCAGGACATCAGACATCTTCAGCCCGTCTTCAGGCGCTGGGTGTAGGCGACGAACTCCTCGAGCTTCTTCTTCGCGTCGCCGCTCGCGATCGACTTGCGCGCGCGCTCGATGCCTGCGCCAAGGGTCTTCGCCGCACCGGCGACGTAGATCGCGGCCCCCGCGTTGAGCAGGACGATGTTCAGCGCCGGTCCCGGCTGGTTCTCGAGCACCGCGAGCACCATCTGCCGCGACTCGTCGACGGTATTCACCTGGATCGCCCGCCGGTCGTAGAGCTCGAGCCCGAACTGCGAGGGATGGATCGTGTACTCCTGGATTTCGCCCTTCGCCAGCTCGCCGACCATGGTTTCGCCCGAGATCGAAATCTCGTCCAGCCCATCCAAACCGTAGACCGTCATCACGTGCCTGCTGCCGAGGCGTTGAAGCACGCGCACCTGGATGCCCACCAGATCGGGATGGAACACCCCGAGCACCTGGTTCGGCGCGCCGGCCGGGTTGGTCAGCGGACCCAGGATGTTGAAGATCGTGCGCACGCCCAGCTCCTTGCGCACCGGCCCCGCGTGTTTCATCGCCAGGTGGTGCGACGGCGCGAACATAAAACCGACGCCGACGTTTTCTATGCTCCCCGCGACCTGCTGCGGATTGAGTATGATGTTCGCGCCCAGCGCCTCGAGCACGTCCGCGCTCCCCGAGGACGAGGACACGGCTCGGTTGCCGTGCTTGGCGATCCGCACTCCTGCGGCGGCGGCCACGAACGCGGACGCGGTCGACACGTTGAAGGTGTGCGCCGCATCGCCGCCCGTGCCGACGATATCGACCAGGTGACGGTCGTCGGCCACTTCGACGCGGGTCGCGAACTCGCGCATCACCTGCGCCGCGGCGGCGATCTCCCCGATCGTTTCCTTCTTGACCCGCAGGCCGATGAGAAAGCCGGCGATCT
>JBAUTD010000563.1:0-3907 GCA_049582045.1 Burkholderiales bacterium | reverse complement strand
TCGCGCGGCAGCCGCCGTGCCGCCGACGACCGGTCGGCCTGGATCCGGCGCGCGCTCGCCGAGAGGGGCCGGTCGCTTAGCAGCAGGGTGCCGTTCTTCTGCACCTCGAGGTATACGTCCGCGTGCGCCGCCTGCGCGCAGAGCGCAAGGACGAGCAGCCACATCGAGCCGCCACAAGAGCGCGTGAGTCCCAGCCTACGACGCCGCCGACTTTGCATCGGCCTCATAGTAGGCGCGAATCGTTATGGTGGCCAAGGGCGGAATCGAACCACCGACACAAGGATTTTCAGTCCTCTGCTCTACCAACTGAGCTACTTGGCCGTGCCGGACGCGCCCGATTGCTGCGGCGCGGTTTGGGAGGAGCGAATTATACGGGCAACAGCCCGACTGCAAAAGAAAAAGGGCGCCGAAGCGCCCTTTTGTGATGCGACAGGATGGGGTCCAGGGGAAACCGTGGGTTTCCCCTATTCCTCACCTCCTGGATTACATGTCCATGCCGCCCATGCCACCCATGCCGCCCATTCCGCCCATGTCGGGCATTCCGCCGCCGCCCTTCTTCTCCTCGACCTGCTCCGCCACCATGGCGTCGGTCGTGAGCATCAGGCCCGCCACCGAAGCGGCGTTCTGCAGCGCGGTGCGGGTCACCTTGGTCGGATCGATGACGCCCATCTCGACCAGATCGCCGTACTCGTCGGTCTGCGCGTTGTAGCCGTGGTTGCCCTTGCCTTCGAGCACCTTGTTGAGCACCACCGAGGGCTCCGCGCCGGCGTTGAAGACGATCTGGCGCAGCGGCTCTTCCAGCGCGCGCAGCACGATCTTGATGCCGGCGTCCTGGTCGTGGTTGTCGCCCTTCAGGTTCTTGAGCGACTGGCGGGCGCGCACCAGGGCGACACCGCCGCCCGGGACCACGCCTTCCTCGACCGCCGCGCGGGTCGCGTGCAGCGCGTCCTCGACTCGGGCCTTCTTCTCCTTCATCTCGACTTCGGTCGCGGCGCCGACCTTGATCACCGCCACGCCGCCGGCGAGCTTCGCCACGCGCTCCTGCAGCTTCTCCTTGTCGTAGTCGCTGGTCGCCTCGTCGATCTGCACCCGGATCTGCTTGACGCGCGCCTCGATCTGCTTCTTCTCGCCCGCGCCGTCGATGATCGTGGTGTTTTCCTTGGCGGCCTCGACCTTCTTCGCACGGCCCAGGTCCTTCAGCGTCGCGTTCTCGAGCTTAAGGCCCAGCTCTTCCGAGATCACGGTACCGCCGGTCAGGATGGCCATGTCCTCCAGCATCGCCTTGCGGCGGTCGCCGAAGCCCGGCGCCTTGACCGCGCAGGTCTTGAGGATGCCGCGGATGTTGTTCACCACCAGGGTGGCGAGCGCTTCGCCCTCGACTTCCTCGGCGATGATCAGCAGCGGCTTGCCGGCCTTGGCGACCTGCTCCAGCAGCGGCAGCAGCTCGCGGATCGAGGAGATCTTCTTGTCGTGCAGCAGGATGTAAGGGTCATCCAGCACCGCGATCTGCTTCTCGGGGTTGTTGATGAAGTACGGCGAGAGGTAGCCGCGATCGAACTGCATGCCCTCGACCAGCTCGAGCTCGTTGGCGAGCGACTTGCCGTCCTCGACCGTGATCACGCCTTCCTTGCCGACCTTGTCCATCGAGTCGGAAATGATCTTGCCGATGTCGGCGTCGGCGTTGGCCGAGATCGAGCCGACCTGGGCGATTTCCTTCGAGGTGGTGCAGGGCTTGGAGACTTTCTTAAGCTCCTCGACCACCGCGCCGACGGCCTTGTCGATGCCGCGCTTGAGGTCCATCGGGTTCATGCCCGAGGTGACGTACTTCATACCTTCGCGCACGATCGCCTGCGCCAGCACGGTGGCGGTCGTGGTGCCGTCGCCGGCCACGTCGGAGGTCTTGGACGCGACTTCCTTCACCATCTGCGCGCCCATGTTCTCGAACTTGTCCTTGAGCTCGATTTCCTTGGCGACCGATACGCCGTCCTTGGTGACCGTCGGGGCGCCGAACGAGCGCTCGAGCACTACGTTGCGGCCCTTGGGGCCGAGGGTGATCTTGACCGCGTCGGCCAGGATGTTCAGGCCGTGGACCATCTTGGTCCGCGCGCCTTCGTGGAAGCGTACTTCTTTAGCAGCCATAACCTTCTTCTCCTAATTGATTCGAATAGACTGTCGATCGACGGCTCATGCGCCTTCGATGACGCCCATGATGTCTTCCTCGCGCATCACGAGGAGCTCGTCACCCTTGACCTTGACGGTCTGACCGGAGTACTTGCCGAACAGCACGCGATCGCCGACCTTTACGTCGAGCGGGATCAGCTTGCCGTCTTCGCCCTTCTTGCCCTTGCCGATGGCGACGATTTCGCCTTGGTCGGGCTTCTCGGCGGCCGTGTCGGGGATCACGATCCCGCCGGCGGACTTGCGTTCCTCTTCGATGCGCTTGACGATCACGCGATCATGCAGCGGACGGATTTTCATGCGACTCTCCACTATCGAAATCAAAGAAATTGTTTTATAAACAAAAGGTTGGAGACACCCAACCCCGGCAATTCAGGGTTTTGTTAGCACTCACCCATTGCGAGTGCTAATAATAGGGGTGAATCCACGCGGTTTCAAGGCCCCGGACGATCTATTCGTAAATTGCCTGGCACGCCCAGCCGGGAACGCGGGCGTCAGGCCAGTGTCCACCCCTGGGCGCGCCGATTGACCGCGGTCAAGCCGCTGCGGCGCCGAAGCGGTAGCGTTCACTTAGTAATCGAGAAACCCGCCAGCGAAGGAGCCATCATGAACAACGAATCCGTCAGCCGCGAAAAGCTTGTCACCGACGTCAAAGTCGTGCTGTCGGACGCAGAGGATCTGCTACGCGCGACCGCAGCGGACGCGAGCGAGCGCGTGAAGAGCCTGCGCCCGAAACTGGAAGAGAGCGTTCGCACCGCCAAGGCGCGGGTCACCGAAGCCGAGCGCGCAGCCGTCGACAAGGCCAAGGCCGCCGCCGTCGCGACCGACCGCTTCGCCCACGAGAACCCCTGGAAGACCGCGGGCGTGGCGGGCGCCGTCGGGCTGCTGCTCGGGTTGGTGATCGGCCGGCGCGGGTAGGCGAGCGGCCTAGAGCCCGAGGTCGCGCCACATCGCGTCGACCTTGGCGCGCACCGCCTCGTCCATCGCGATCGGGCGGCCCCAGGTCCTGCTGGTCTCGGCGGGCCACTTGTTGGTCGCGTCGATGCCCATCTTCGAGCCGAGCCCGGCCGCCGGACTGGCGAAGTCGAGGTAATCGATCGGCGTATTCTCGGCGATCAGCGTATCGCGTGCCGGGTCCGCGCGCGTGGTGATCGCCCACACGACTTCCTTCCAGTCGCGCACGTCGACGTCGTCGTCGCACACGACGATGAACTTGGTGTACATGAATTGGCGCAGGAAGCTCCAGATGCCGAACATCACCCGCTTGGCGTGGCCGGGGTACTGCTTCCTCATGCTCACCACCGCCAGGCGATACGAGCAGCCCTCGGGCGGCAGGTAGAAATCGACGATCTCGGGAAACTGCTTCGCCAGCAGCGGCACGAACACCTCGTTCAGCGCCACGCCGAGCATCGCCGGCTCGTCCGGCGGCTTGCCCGTGTAAGTCGAGTGGTAAATGGGCGCGCGCCGCATCGTCATGCGCTCGACGGTCAGGACCGGGAAGCGCTCGGCCTCGTTGTAATAGCCGGTGTGGTCGCCGAATGGGCCCTCGAGCGCCGTGTCGTCCGGATGGATCGCGCCCTCGAGCACGATCTCGGCGCTCGCCGGGACCTGCAGAGCGCTGCCGAGGCATTTCACGAGCTCGGTGCGCGCCCCGCGCAGCAGCCCGGCGAACTGATATTCGCCGAGCGCGTCCGGCACCGGCGTCACCGCAGCCAGCATGGTCGCCGGG
>JBAUTD010000562.1:0-1630 GCA_049582045.1 Burkholderiales bacterium | reverse complement strand
GCCGCAGACCGCGAAGACGATCGGCGACACGCTCTCGGCCAAGGGCGTGAGCTGGGCGTGGTACGCGGGCGGCTGGGATCGCGCGCTCGCCGACGGGCGCCAGGACCCCGGCGTGAAGCGCAGCGTGATCTACGCGCGCGGCGCCGACAGCCCGATCTTCCAGCCGCACCACCAGCCGTTCAACTATTACGCGCGCTTCGCGCCGGGCACGCGCGATCGCGCCGAGCATCTCAAGGACGAAAAAGACATGCTCGCGGCGATCGACCGCGGCGCGCTGCCGCAGGTCGTGTTCTTCAAGCCCGCCGGGCGCTACACCGAGCACCCGAGCTACACCGACCTGATGAGCGGCGACGAGCACATCGCCGCGCTGCTCGAGCGGTTGAAAGCGAGCCCGCAGTGGGCGCACATGGCGGTAATCGTCACTTACGACGAGAACGGCGGGTTCTGGGACCACGTGCCGCCGCCTTCCGGCCCTGGCTGGGGCGACCGCTGGGGGCCGGGCACGCGCATTCCGACCCTGATCGTGTCGCCCTACGCCAGGCGAGGCTACGTCGACAGGACGCCCTACGACACGACCTCGATCCTGAAATTCATCACCGAGCGCTTCGGCCTCGAGCCGCTGCCGGGGGTGCGCGAGAAGGCGGGCGACCTCACGAACGCGTTCTCGTTCTAGCGCCCGCGGCGCGCTTTTTGAGTTGGATCAAGACGCCCTCCGCATCGGCAGCTACGCTGGTGGACAAGAGACAATCGTATCGGAGCCGCCATGGAGGCACTACTCTTCGGGGGCGTTTTCGATCTGCCGTGGTGGGGCTACGCGCTGGTCGCACTAGGGCTGACCCACGTCACGATCGTCGCGGTGACGATCTTCCTGCATCGGCACCAGGCGCACCATGCGCTCGAACTTCACCCGCTGGCGAGCCATTTCTTCCGTCTTTGGCTGTGGTTGACCACCGGGATGGTGACGCGCGAGTGGGCAGCGGTGCACCGCAAGCACCACGCCAAGTGCGACACCGCGGACGATCCGCACAGCCCGCAGGTATACGGCATCAATCGCGTGCTGTGGCTCGGCGTGTTTCTGTACGTGAAGGAGGCGCGCAAGGCCGAGACGCTGGAGCGCTACGGCCACGGTACGCCGCACGACTGGCTCGAGCGAAACCTCTACTCCAGGTTTCAGGTGGTGGGGATCGTGCTGACGGGGGCGGCCGACGTGCTGCTGTTCGGCGTCGTGCCCGGCGCTCTGATCCTGCTTACGCAGGTGCTGTGGATCCCGTTCTGGGCCGCGGGCGTGATCAACGGCGTCGGACACTACTGGGGCTACCGCAACTGGCCCACGCCCGACTGGAGCACCAATATCGTGCCCTGGGGCATGCTGATCGGCGGCGAGGAGCTGCACAACAACCACCACGCGTTCCCGACCTCGGCCAAGCTGTCGTGCAAGTGGTTCGAGTTCGACATCGGCTGGATGTACATCGTCATCCTGGAAGCGCTGGGGCTCGCACGGGTGAAGCACGTGGCGCCGACGCCGCACGTCGCGCCGCCCAAGCCCGCGGTCGATCCGGTCACCTTGCAGGCGGTCATTGCCTACCGCTACGACGTGCTGGCGCGGTATGCCGGAGCGCTCAAGCTCGCC
>JBAUTD010000561.1:0-2159 GCA_049582045.1 Burkholderiales bacterium | reverse complement strand
CATCTTCGGCGGCCAGGGCGGCAAGGGGGTCCTGACTATAAAGGGCCAACCGCAGCGCTATTACACAATCGCCGCTGCATCCTTCGGCCTCCAGGCCGGCGCACAATGGTTCAGTTACGCTCTGTTTTTCAAGGACGAAGAGGCACTAACAGGCTGCGGAAATTCTCTTCCCTTTCGAGCGGCAAAATGATTCGCTGATCCTGCAATCCGGGAGGGGGTGGCGATGCGCGGGGCGGACGGGCAGACTGGTGCGCTATTCAGTTACCTGAGTCCTGACGCGATGGTGCCGAGGGACCACCCGCTGCGGGTGATCCGGCCGTTGGTCAATGCGGCTTTGGCTCGGCTCTCGCCCGAGTTCGACCGGCTCTATTCCGCCCTGGGTCGCGAATCGATTGCGCCGGAGAAGTTGCTGCGGGCGTTGCTGTTGCAGGCGTTCTATTCGGTACGGTCCGAGCGGCAGTTGATGGAGCAGATCACCTACAACATGCTGTTCCGGTGGTTCGTCGGCATGTCGATGGACGCGCCGGTATGGGACGTGACGGTGTTCACCAAGAACCGTGAGCGGCTGTTGGAGGGCGACGTCGCACGCCGCTTCTTCGGCGCGGTCCTGATCGACCCAGCCGTAAAGCATCTGCTGTCGGCCGAGCATTTCTCGGTCGATGGCACGCTGATCGAGGCGTGGGCGTCCATGAAGAGCTTCCGACCCAAAGACGGCGGCGGCGAGCCGCCCGGCCCCGGGCGCAACGGCGAGCGGGACTTTCATGGCGAGCAGCGCAGCAACGAGACGCACGCCTCGACCACGGACGCGGGCGCCCGGCTGTATCGCAAGGCACGAGGGCAGGCAGCCAAGCTCTGCTACATGGGGCACCTGCTGATGGAGAACCGCAGTGGCCTGGTCGTGGACACCGAGACGACGCACGCGACCGGCACGGCCGAGCGCGAGGCGGCCGAGGCCATGATCGGCGACGTCGTTGGTGGGCGCATCACGCTTGGAGCGGACAAAGCCTATGATGTTGTCGAGCACGTGTTGAACCTGCGCGAGATGAACGTCACACCGCACGTCGCCCAGAATACGGCACGGCGCTCGGCCATCGACGGGCGGACGACGCGTCATCCCGGCTACGCTCTGAGCCAGCGGACGCGCAAGCGCATCGAAGAGGCGTTCGGCTGGATCAAGACCACGGGCGGACTGCGCAAGACCCGTCACTGCGGTCTCGACCGTGTCGGCTGGGCCTTCACCCTGACCGCGGCGGCCTACAACCTGGTCCGTATCCCCAAGCTGCTGGGAGGCACGGCCTGATGTCGGGCGCCGCAAAGCATCCGCTGGCCGGGAAGTGGCGCATCACCGAGATGGAATTGTGGGACGCCGACTTCCTGGATCTGGTCCAGCTCGCCGTCATCAGCTTCGATGGCAAGGGCAGCGGTGAGTTCGCCTTCGGGGCCGTCCAGGCCGGGCTCGATTGTTGGTTTGGCAGCCAGAGCGTCGATTTCACCTGGGAGGGATTCGACGAAATGGATCCCGTTCACGGCGACGGGGATGCCGAACTCCAGGAAGACGGAACACTCACGGGCGAGCTTCGCTATCACCGCGGCGATGAATCAACATTCAAGGCACGCCGATGGTGACATTTTCCGCAGCCTGTTAAGCTGTCGGAAGTCAGGCGTAATCACGGATCCGCAGCACCCTGCATGGCGGCGTTTCCCCCGGATTGGTCCTGCGGCGAAGCTTCCCCGGGTGCGGCCGGGACAGAAGGCCAGTTAGCGTGGCGCCGTCCCAGAAAACACGATCCCCCCACCGAGCAGCGCGCCGAGCTTCCCCGCGGTCCGTAGCGTCCGCCGGTCGAGCCGAGCCGCCCGCGCCCAGTTGCCCGGCACCAACCGGCCTGAGACCAGCATGAAATAGTCGAACCGCAACGCGGGGAAGCGCGCGCGCATCAGTGCGCAGTCGCGCTGGTCGAGCTTACGCTCGTCCTCGGTGATGTACGGCGTGATGGGACCATAGATGAAGCGTGTCATCATTGGGTGTAGCCACTCGGCCACCGGGCGCGAATCGCGGATCCGCTGCAGCGCCGAATGGGTATAGGGCTCGCTGCCGATGATCCGTCCGCCCGGCGCCAGCAGCCGTGCCACCTCCGCCATGGTGCGGGCCAGATCGACAT
>JBAUTD010000560.1:0-2034 GCA_049582045.1 Burkholderiales bacterium | reverse complement strand
AGGTGAATCTGTTCGGTGCCTTCTACTGCGCCCGCGAGGCCCTGAAGCGCATGGTGCCTCAGAAAAGCGGTGTCGTCCTCAGTATCAGTTCAGTGCACGAACAAATAGCGTGGGCAGGATACAGCGCTTACACCGCCAGCAAGGCGGCCGTCGGCATGCTCACCAAGACCCTGGCCCAGGAAGCTGCACCGCACGGAGTGCGCGTACTGGCGGTCGGCCCGGGGGCGATCCAAACGCCGATCAACCGCTCCGTCTGGAGCGATCCCCAGGGCCTGCAAGACTTGTTGGAGAAAATCCCGTTGAAACGGATAGGAACGCCTGAAGAAATCGCCCGCATGGTGGTCGTGCTCGTTTCGGACGCCGCCTCCTACGTGACCGGGCGCACGATTTTCGTGGACGGTGGCATGACCGATTATCCCGACTTCGCGCATGGCGGATGATTTCAGGACCCCCAAAAGGAGCGTGATGATGGCATTGAATCGTAGCGCACCGGGTGCTCCCGGAATCGAGCCACGCTGGACGTCCAGCGCCAAAACCGGCGTTGGCACATCCCTCAGCGACAAGAGTCACGTCTGGTTCACGCTCAGCCACGGAATCCTCAACGAGATATATTACCCCCGCATTGACCAGGCCTGCGTCCGAGACATGGGGTTGATCGTCACGGACGGCGTGGATTTCTTCTCCGAAGAGAAACGCGGCACCGACTCCGAAGTGCTATGGCTGGCGGACGGTGTGCCGGCCTTCCGCCTGGTCAACACCTGCCGTGAGGGCCGCTACCGCATCGAAAAGCAGATTGTGACCGATCCCCATCGGAACGCGGTATTGCACCGGGTCCAGTTTAGCGCGCAGCAAGGCGCACTGTCCGATTATCACCTGCATGTCCTGCTCGCGCCGCACCTGGGCAATCACGGCAGGGGCAATACCGCGTGGGTGGATGAATTTGAAGGCACGCCGCTGCTGTTTGCGCAGCGGGAAGGCACCGCATTGGCGCTGGCATGCTCCGTTCCGTGGCTGAAGCGGTCTGCCGGCCATGTCGGTTCCTCTGACGGCTGGCAGGACCTGAAGGCGCACAAACAGATGACGTGGGAATACACGCGGGCTGAGAACGGCAATGTGGCCCTCACGGCCGAGATCGATCTTTTCACGTCGCGGGGGGACTTCGTGCTGGCGCTCGGTTTTGGCGACAACCCGCAAGAAGCGGCCCGGAATGCCATCGCCAGCCTGTGCGGCGGTTTTGACAAGGCAAAGAACGACTATATCGCCGGCTGGCAGGAATGGATGAAGACGCACGCATCGCTGAAGCCGCGCAGACTCGCTCCGGGCGATCTTTCCCGGATCAGCCTCGCCGTGCTGCGCACCCACGAGTCCAAGACGGCACCCGGCGGTCTCATCGCCAGCCTCTCCATCCCGTGGGGATTCAGCAAGGGCGACAATGATCTGGGCGGTTACCACCTCGTCTGGTCGCGCGACATGGTGGAAACGGCCGGCGGCTTGCTGGCTGCCGGTGCGCATGCGGACGTCCGCCGCGCGCTCTCTTATTTACAGGCCACTCAGCAGCCGGATGGGCACTGGTCGCAGAACATGTGGTTGGATGGGTCGGCCTATTGGGATGGAATCCAAATGGACGAGACGGCGTTGCCGATTCTCCTGGTGGACTTGGCACGGCGCGAGAACGCCCTGGCTAAGGGCGACCTTGAGAAGTATTGGGCGATGGTGAAAAGGGCTGCCGGTTATCTGGCGCGCAACGGGCCGGTCAGCTCGCAGGATCGCTGGGAGGAAGATCCCGGCTACACCCCGTTCACGGTCGCGGCGGAAATTGCGGCGCTGCTGGCGGCGGCTGAGTTGGCCGAATTGAATCATGAAGCCACCCTCGCGAACCACCTCCGCGAGATCGCCGATGTATGGAATGAATCCATCGAGCGCTGGATGTATATGTCCGCGACGGACTGGTGCCAGAAGTTCAAGGTCGGAGGATATTATGTCCGCATCGCGCCGAAACAGACGGGTGCCGAGGCAAGTTCCCAACCGAATGTG